>QNAF01000296.1 GCA_003641405.1 Candidatus Zixiibacteriota bacterium
ATAATCGACAGTTGTTGCACACAGTAGGTGCTTGTTTTGGCTTTCAGGAGGCGTTTCTGACAAACTTTCAGGAGGGGGTATCGCTGTGAGGAAACCCATCACATAAGGTACAGGAGCGGCCGGTGTTGCCCCCTCTCGATGCTCGGAAGACAGCAGTTGGGGGTACAAATCGGGAGCTCAATCAATTCGAGCACCGGCCGGATAGGAGGCCTAATGCGAACACTTTCAAGAGCAACTTCCCTTGCTTTGTCTATGATTTGTTTTTTCCTTTTTTGTCTATTCACTCCTTCTGTAAATGGTTTCGATCCGCCGGTGGTGGAAGAAAACGCCCTGTACAACAGCTATTGCGAGCAACCCTCCTTGATCCCGACTGGAGTGGCCCCTGAAGAGGTCTGCAAAGGAAATCCACCTGAAACAGCATATCACCTTGCAATTGGTCCGGGCGTTGTATGCACGATTGACATGGAGGTCAAGAATGTTGACCTTTCAAGTATTCCAGCAAATGCAACATTGGTGGCAATCTGGACAGTTACTGGACCGCAAATCGTCCCAAGCGGTGGTAACACTGTAACTGCAACGGTCAACGTTGCGACCGCAAATCCACCGAATCAGAATCACCCGGTTAACCCCCCAATTTCGGAGAACACCTCGGCGGATGGTTTCATTGCCCTGCATGCGGACGGGCTGACTGCTTCCCTGACGATAACTTATGGGACAATGCAGCAGGGCTTTCCCTCAGGTGAGGAAGTGACAGTATCCGTTCAACTCTCGTATTTCGGTTTGGAAGAAACCCCGGGTGAAGGATGGGAGTTGGATTACGAAACGGATGCCTGGACTTTCTCAACATCTTACGATTTCATACTACACAGGCCGGACGAGATCCCCGAGCCGGGTGATTTCTTCGTCTTTCTTGAACCTCCGGGGGGATCGTATATCAACCACTGGCTCACACGAGCCAGAGTGATATATAATAGTGGAGATGGAATATCGGAAGAACTGCCGAGCAATGGTAGTCTGAGCATTACCGCTTCCGGAGGTCCGAATAATAACGTCTCTATCAGTGGTGATACTGCATCGTGCTCGAATAACGGACAGAACTCATCAATAACAGTGACTGCCACGGCGACACTCGACGGTAATACGAAAACGGCAAGCGGCACCTTTAACTTCGTTGCAAACATCCCCGGGGATGCTAACAACCCGCCATTCCTCGTCAACGCTGGTATATCCATTCTTGGAAGCTGGGTTGGACCCTGCCTTATGGATGGAGCCGAGAGCGTTCAGTATTTCTACGAGACAAATGTACCATATATCGGATATACCAGTCCACCTGTCAGTCTTGGTGATGAGGCTGAAACAGAAATCCGATTTGTTGTCACAGGATTCACTGTTAACTTCACAAAGGATGGGGTCGATTTTGCGACTCCAAATATTGTTATTCCTAGTGATTCAGGTATTCTCGGAGCATCTATCGGCCCCAGCAGGAACCTATCTGATCTCGCAAGCACAGGGATTTTGGCCAAGTTATCGTACAATAAAGAGAGAAAGACAAAATACCTTCCGAACTGGACAGTTATTGACACTGGCTCTATTGTTGCCTCGGGTTCGGATTCGTGCCTGCGTTATTACATCACATCAACCTACAAGTGCAAGTGCGGCTCTATGAGCAGCAAGACGGATATTGCATACATCTGCGACCATAACAACACAAAAAACCGAAACGACCCGGATCCCGTCAAGTCGGTGAAATGTGACTACTCAACATCGAATTCCGATTCCGCGGAGGCTTTTCGTGTTGAATGGTCGTTTCTGCCTGCCGGAATACATGTTTACCTGATAAATGTTACATCCACCAAGAACCAAACCAGTTTTGCACACAGGATATTTCCCGATAATTATGTCCCGGAATGGGATACGCATTACATATCTGATGTTATGGGTTGTCACCCCGGAGGGGACATCTCTGGTGGGTTTGAGTTTAGGCTGTTCGGCGACCTGATAGATGAAATCGAATCGAAGTGTGGGGACATCAAACTGGAGATAAGACCCGTTAAGGCACAAGTAGACGACAACGGTGACTTTTCTTATTCACTATCGTCGGAGGTCCACTCATGGAACAAGGACTACCTCTGGTCGCTAATCAGTTCTCCGAAAATGGCGTTTGTGGAAATGGACTCCTTTGTTTATTGCTACCCGCCATCAAGCCACAATCTGATTTATGACCGGAGAGCAAATGATGTCAGCGAGAACGACAGGATTGGTCTCTGCTTTGCCGAACTTCTGTTAAGCGTCGATTTCTCGGATAACCTCGTTCCGGATTACTTCAGAACAATGGATGAATTCAGTGCTTCGCCACACATCGAGTCGCTTGTAGTCGGTGAGCATGAGGACATTGATGACTACTATCCGGCCAAAAAAGGGGGATGGGTAGGGAAATGGGTATGCGTTTCCAAACCTGAGGGAGCGAACGCAAGGTTTGTGTACAGGAGGCAATCCGGAACTGACGGATGGGTTTACGTGGAATTGAATAGCAGTGAACTGCTTGGCAGAAGCAAAGTGTTGTTCTGGACAGATGAAGTGGGAAAATACGATCTCGAATTCCGGGTATTCCACGAGAATGAGGGTTCACCGGTTTTTACGGACAGGATCCGAATCCACGTTATTCGCTGCAACATCGTTGCCGATTACGACAGGTCAGGAGCAATCAGCAAAGATGACGATCCTGCTCATGACCTCGAAGAGGCAGCGATCACATATTACCGGGAAGGTGAGAAGGATTTCGGAACCCTGGTGTTTGTCAACTGCGACGATGATGACGGAAATGACATATGCGATTTCGATGATGTATCCGACACGAACACTCCGTATTTGGACAAAGATGACGATCTTGCGGTGGTTTGCATACAGCCTTCGAGCCGTGAAAGGAACGAAGACGAACTAGAGTACTTCAAGATTTCCGTTGAGAATCCATCAAATGATACTTGCACAATACCGGCAAATCAAAGGATCAGATTGTTCGGAGCAGATCATAAAGAACTAATTGGGCCACATACTGCGGCAGTGGTAACATTAAAAGGCCAACAACTAAAAGATCTTTTTGACAAAAGCAAATCTCTCTCCTATCGTTTGGAAGGTTTGATCTTAGGAGCTCAAACAATAATCACGATCCATGAGAAGTGGAAAGATGAAGAAAATGAACGGACAGATTCGATCCGTGTTCTTTGCTGTCCTTTTATTGCAACACCAAACACACGACCAGCATATTCTACAGGTCATAATGGGGATGTATCAATACGATATGTATCGCTTAGACTAAAAGGAATAAAAAGACTAGCTTCACCGACAAGGTAAGGGAGATCATATGCGATGCCGGAGATCTCAACCCAATTTGCAGTTACTCTCAGAGCCAGGTAAAGAATGCCGAGGTGTGGCTTCTATTTCTTCAAAACGGTCAGGTTCACTGTGGTTCAAATGTTCGCCGAAAGGGATTTGAATTTGATTTCGGGGGTAACCAATGAAGCGCTCTCTCACTTTCCTGATTTTGCTGTTCTTCCTTGTTCCACTGTCAAGAGCTTTCGGCGAAGAGCTAAGGCTCAAGGATTGGCTTGATATTCCGATCCAGCGTAACAGGCCGCTTTGGGACAGATATGAATGCAATTGGCTGGCTGGACTGGTTGGGGAAAAAACCGTCTATGGGCCTCTTACCCCCACCTACGTACGTGCCAGGAAGCCGTTACTTGAGCATCCACGTTATAGGAAATGGCTTGTAAAAAACTGGGAACTCGGATGCCGTGACTGGTTAGTTGCGTATTACTACTATTTGCCCGATTCTCTTCGGTTCGAGGTTATCAGCTACAGGGTGGACATG
>QNAF01000297.1 GCA_003641405.1 Candidatus Zixiibacteriota bacterium
AGCGAGATAAAGCTCGCCTTCTCAGATTCGCCCGCTTCTTCGTGGTCGACGCCGACTACGATTGCTTCCGACGCTGCCGACAGCACGTTCGACTGCGTGATGGACCCGGCTGGTAACATTCAGCTTGTTTATGGCGAACAGTCTACGCACTATCTCGTCACTCGCAGACTGACATTCTCCGATGGTGAGTGGTCGGTCGGATCAAGCGTGGCCATCTACAATGGCGCCCAATGCTATGATCCTTCCGTCGCCATCGAGCTGTCAGGTACACTCTGGGTGAGTTGGTCAAGGTTCTCCACGCCGAATCGTTGCATCTACGTCAAGTCGTCCACGGATGACGGCGCAACCTGGGGGTTGGGTGCATCGGACGTCGGCACACAAATGTCGAACTCGTCAATGTTCGCCTGGTCTTGTGTGGCTATTGACAACAACTCGATCCACGTGATTTACCACGATCAGAATACAAGCCTGTCGATCAGATCGCGAGCCCTTAGCGGAGGCAGTTGGTCAAGCGAGTACAATATCGATACCGGCTCCAGCTTCGACCGGCATTTCGATGTCGGCATCGGCGCCGACGGCCGTGTCGGTGTCGTATTTAACAAATCGCAACTGTATTACCGTGAGTACGACGGCAACAACTGGGGGGCAATCATAACCCTGGATACTCAGCCCGCAATCTGTCCTCAACTCCTGTTCTATCGCAACACTCCGGTTGTTGTGTTCCAGCAGATTCTCAACGGAGTGCAGGTTGTGACCAAATACACGGATAGGCGAACGGGCAGTTTCTCGGCTCCGGCTGTGCTGGACAGCAGAGCCAAGCCGTATGACAGTGTTCTGCTGTATGACGCCTCCTCAGACAGTTACGAAGATCTGACGTCCGAATCCGAAAGTTACACCGTGGCCGATATCTACCACTCTGATTCGAGTTGTCTTCTGAAAGACTCCGGTGACACCGCGTATCTCGGCATGGACGCTCGCTTTCGTTATGTGCGGCTGGAATTGTCTACACCCGGTGTCGGGGGAACGGTCATCTACAGCTACTGGGACGGAACCAACTGGCAGGCGTTCACTCCCGTCAGTGGAAGTTCCGATCTCACAGGTTTGTCGATTGATCTGCTGCTCTGGACTGACTACGGCAGCGTCCCGGTCGATTGGCAGAAGTGTGCCGTCAATTCGCAGACGCGATTCTGGGTCAAGGTAGAGGTCGCTTCGGTATATTCCACAGGTCCCGTTGGCACTCAGATCACAGCGGCTTCGAAAATCAACCGGATGATCTTCAGGAGGTAACAGATGTCATACACAAGTGCTGAGTTGGTTAGCCATCATCTGATAGTGCCCTTTCCAATCCAGGAGCAGATTGTCGATCAGGCGCTCACCCTGGCAGGGGTCGAATACATCCTGTTCTTTGGCGGTGCCGTGGATAGCACCACCATCAAAGTAAAATCGATAAGCTCCAACGTTCCCACTCGTGCCGTCTGCACTCTTGAGAGTGGTGGCATTGTTTTCTCGTCACAACCGGTCGTGCGAGGTTCTGTTGTGGTTGCTTCCGATAGTTCGCTTGGCACCGTCTACACCGAGAATCTGGATTACGTTGTTGACTATGCCGCCGGTTCGCTGACGACAAAGTCCGGCGGGGCCATCGGGCAGAGCCAGCAGATTACACTGTGGTATATTCCCTTCACGCTGTACGAGCAGGGCAGTGATTATTCCCTGCGCTCCGATCAAGGGCTGGTTCGACGTCTGAACGGTGGTAGTATCGCCTCGGGGGAGACCGTCTTTCTTGACTACACTCCCGTGTATGCCAGTTTCACGGATGAGATAGTCAACAATGCCGTTACTCTCGCTAACGGGCTGGTCGAAAAAGAAATCGACCCGGAACGGGAATTCGAGACCGACCCCACACTGGGCGCAGCCGCTACCTACCGGGCTCTTGAGATAATCTGCGGGGCTGCTGCTTCTCGTGAACTGGCCTCTCTGAGAGGACAGGATCGCACAGCTACGGCGTGGATGAAACTGGCCGACGATTACGCAACCAAATCGAACAAGTTACTCTCAGCGTTTCGTCCACCACACACTAATCCCAGGGCACCTGTGGGAAGTCGAAGGAGGAGCGTATGATTTCCGGACTGGAAAGAGTTACTGCCAGACGAGCCTGGTTCGTCCCGAATTTTGTTGTCTGGGGATTGCCGGTGCTGGGTGAGCACGAGTTTGTGGTCCTTGAGGATATTGACTCCACATACTCAATCCACTACGGCTCTACGTCCATCGGACAGAGCGATCAGGAAGTATCTTTCGATCAACTTACAGATCATCGTGGCAACTCGCTGCCGATGTCCCTGGCCTCGCCGAGAGTTTTCCCCAGGGCAAAAGGAAGTGAACCGGTGTTCGTGGTCGGTAAAGAGGCGGCATCTTCATTTAAGATTGCGCGCGATCCCGACTGCGAGGGCACCGTAACAGTTGACCTCTTAATCATGGAAATGGGTGACTGACAATCCCAAAACGGATCTCCCCGGCAGCGATAACCTGCGACTGCTGGATGATTTGATCAGACGCTGTTATGACGGCCTGAAAGGCGAGATCGATGAGAAACCAAAAGTCGGAGACTTTTTGAAAATGATTGAACTGAGAAGAAAACTGACGCCTGAAGACAGCACCCAGAAAGAACTGTGGAAACTGCTGGAAAAAGCTCGCCGGGATGTCCTCGCGAAAAAAGATAGCACGGACAATTCTGAACCGGACCGGCTGCCGACCGATGAACCGCGGAACTGAACATGCACTTCAAGTACAGCGACCACTTCGATTCGCCTTTCGGGAGAATATGTAAATGAAAACTATCATATTGCTCTCCGTGCTTCTGCTCCCCGGCTACAATCGAATGACGTGGCGAGACCAATAACGGGAAGCTACGTCCTAATGGCATTGGAAACAATAGGAGAAACGAATACATGAAACGACTAACTGTGATGGCGGTAATTCTCACACTTCTGCCGGCAGTGGCATCGTCTCAAATACACATGACAACTTTCGACGAGATCACTGTCTCCGGTCGATGTCTCGATTCTTCCGGATTCTGCATAACACCCGACTCTGTGCGCGTTGTCGTCTATCGTGATGGCGTGGAAGAACACGATTCATGGTACAACTCTTCGGACGCCGAGTGTGCGGTACTCAACGACATGCTTGTGTTCACTGATACCTTCGGTGATATCGATGATAATGCCGGGGATGGACTTTACGAAGTTATGGCAGGTTTCTTTGAAAACGATGTCGCTCTGTACCACTGGAAAACGCTCTGGGTGTATCTGGGCGTGGACATGGGAGACCTGGCGGCTTGTGTCGATACCATCAACGCTATTATTGACACTCTTCAGGATGGGTCAGGTGGAATCGATGTCAACCTGGCCGCCATCTCCGACGATGTCACTGCCGCCGACAATTTTGAGACCATGCTTGACGGTACCGGCGGGCAGACTCTCTCGTTGGGTCGCTTTGCTGTAGTTGGCGGCAACGGTGCCAGTGCATCGTTCTATGTTGAGAACAGCACGGGCAATGCGGTCTATTTCAACGCGACTGGCAGTAACGGCAATGGTCTTTACTCATATGGTCATGGAACTGGCAATGGTGTTTACGGACGTGGTGGCGGGACATCGCCAGCGGCTGGTATTTCCGGCTACGATGGTGCCGGTTATGGCGGCTACTTCTCAAGTGGCGGCAGTCATGGTCTCTACAGTATTGCCGGCGGCAGCGGTTACGGCATCTACGCGGCCGGAGGCAGTTCCAACGGCGTCGGCTTCTATGCGCTCGGCGGCGGTAACGGACACGGTGTAAGGTTCCAGGGTGCCGGCTCCGGCAATGGGGCCTACG
>QNAF01000298.1 GCA_003641405.1 Candidatus Zixiibacteriota bacterium
CATTGATGGCGCCCGCATCGATTCTACTTTCGGCACCAGCGCGAATATGATACGGAAAAACGGTGTCGTTCCCCCCAACCCATACAGGATAGCAAAAACCGCCAGCCCGCCTAAGAACCAGGCTGTCTTTCGCCTCCGGTAGTAGAACAGACCGAGCAGGGCGACAAAAAACGACACGGTGCCGAGCCATTCGGAGTTGTCCTTGAAAGCGTTCCGCCCCCAGTAGTAGCTGTTGACCGGTTTCTGGGTGACGGTTCCGGAGAACTCCGGGATAATCAGTGACGCCGCTTCTTCCGGGTGCATCGACCACGACGTCGCCCACCCCCAGCCCTTCTTGGTATCAACTCGAGGAGAGTACTCCGAGGTATACAGCACTCCTGGGTACATCTGGATCGCTGATACCATCAGACCTATTACCACAGCATAAACTACAAAAATGCCCGGTCTCAAAGCTGGAATAATCGACTTCCGTTTCACCCAGGTGACGATAAGCTTAAAGGCAGCGTAGAAACTGAGCGCCCACAGCGAAAAATAAGACATCTGTGGATGCGGTGTGAGCAGGATCAAGCCGATCGACAGTCCGGTCAACGAGTAATACTTAAGCTGATCACGAAGTGTTTCTTTTTCGAAGCTCCGATCCAGGAAAAACATCATCGCTGGAAAGAGCGCGACCACATAAATCTTGCCGTCATGGCCGGGAGCTACCATCGACACTAAGTATCCTGCAAACATGTAGGCGGTGCCGGCCAATAGTGACGGAATCCGGGCCAGCTTGAACTGACGCGCAGCGCGGTACATGAAGACCCCGGCGAAGAAGATATGCAGGATGAGCATCCAGCCGAAATCGCGGGCGACATCAATAGCCTCGATACTTGAGTCAAACGCTATCCGCCCCCATTTCATCAGAAGACTGGGCGGATAGAAGATGTCGGAGTGGAACGCCTCAACAAACGGCATCCCGGCAAACTGGTGCGGCATCCACTGCGGGATCGATCCGCCGTTGACGTCCATGTAATGCTGCTGGTAAATTCGGAACATCATACTCGCCTGGAGTGGATCGGAGGAGTACATCATCTGGTCGGAGAAGATGAAATCTGAGAAAAGAAACACCATCGCCAGAAGCAGCACGCCAAACACCACCCAGACGAACCACTTGCTGGTTTCCGGGTCAAACGTCTTGCTTCGACTTCGGGGAGAAGGTCGGGTTTTCTTGACCAAGATGGCTCCAGACTAAACTTGGGTTACTTCCTAATGCATAGTGCTATCACGGCGGCAAGGAAATCTATCAGGACCGACCAGATCCGCGCCGCCACCGCTACCGCTGCGGCAATTGGCCCAACAAAGGGGATCAGCAACGCACCCATCACAAACTCGCGCGGCCCAAACCCGCCCGGCGCAAACAACGCCAAATAGCCGATCTGATACGCCACGTTATACAGACCAACCGCTGCCGTCGCCGAAGGCGCCGAATTGCCTAATATCGAGCGAAGGAACAGCCAGAAGGCCAGTCCAAACAAAATCCAGCCTGCAAAATAACCAGCAAACACCAAAGCAGCAACCGATTTGTCCAGTTCAAACGAAGCTGTCGGGCGACCCAGTTTCGCAAATATCTTATTGACTCCCTTGAGGATAGGCTGCGGCCAGAATATCAGCACGGCGCAGATGGCCAACATCAGGGCCGATATCGCCAGGGATCCGCCCCGCCCCAACAGGGCTACCTTGTCAGTCATTATTGCCGGTTCAATCTGCGCTGCCAGCACATAGACTAAGATTGAGGCCGGGATCGTGAACAATTGAAAAAGTACAAACGAAGCCGCTGTTTGTTCTTCCGGCACCCCCTCCTTTTTCGCAAGGTACAGCATCCCGAACACCTGCCAGACCTTGCCGGGGATGTACCTGCCCAGGTTGGACAGGTAGCAAATCTTGAAACTTACGGTGGGCGTGACCCGGTGCCCGAACCCGCTGACGATGGACTTCCAGCTTGTCGAAAAGAAAAACAGCGCTGCCTGTGCCAAAATAAGCGAGAGTACCAGGTCGAAATAGTCAACCTGCCAGTCATGCGTGCCGATCTCATCCCAGTTGTCCCACACCTGCCGCCCGACAAAATACAGCACGGCAACGGTGAGTATGACTTTGAGTGCGAATACGAGTATCTTCTTCAAAACAGTTCCGGTCTTATTCGTCTAACTGGTAGTCCAATGAACGGATTGTGACTCCTCAACACAAGTGTTGTGCTTGGTACACGTCGGTTTTGACTTCGAGCCCGACAAAGGTTATACTTCTGATGACCTTCAGTTGGAAACGTCGGAACCACAGGCACTCCCGGAGTAGATGATTCCGACCAAGTTGCTGTAGGTCAGGAGGCTTGCCCTCCTGACAATGATTTGATTGACAAAGCTAGGACCACAAGGGTCCTGACCTACAAAGCTGGTCCGAAATGATTGAACAACAGGAGTTACTGTGTATAGAGCCAAAGTTGCCGTAATTAAAACCGACGCCAAACGCTGTCTGGAAGACTACCGGAAGCTACTGGAACTGGTCGATTACAAGTCCATTCTGGATTTCAACCAGGAGACAATCATCAAACTCAATCTCTCCTGGACCAAGTATTTCCCGGCCTGTTCCACGCAACCGTGGCAGCTTGAGGGATTGGTTAAGACGTTCACCGAGGACGGCTTCCCGACCAAGAACCTGCTTCCGGTGGAGAACAAAACCGTTGTCACCAACCCTATCGAAGGTGCCAAAAACAACTGCTGGATGCCGGTGCTGAATCAATACGGGCTGGGTTTCACGCCGCTTCCCGGTGTCGAATGGGTCGTCTACCAGTTCAAAGAGAAACTTCTCAAACTGAACGAAATCTTCCCCGAGGGCATCCAGATTCCCAAAATGTACATCGGCAAACAGATTATCCATCTGCCGACTGTCAAGACGCACGGCCATTCCATGACCACCGGCTCTATCAAGAACTCGTTCGGCGGCTTGCTCAAGGAAGTGCGCCACTACGCCCACAAGTACATGCACGAAGTGCTGGTTGACCTGATGCTGATGCAGAAAGAGCTGCACCCGTCGATCCTGTCGGTGATGGACGGTACGGTTGCCGGTGACGGCGCCGGGCCACGCACCATGACCCCGCACTCCAAGAACCTGATTCTGGCTTCGTCAGACTCCGTGGCTATCGATACTATCGCCGCCAAGCTGATGGGGTTTGACCCGATGACTATTCCGTACCTTCGCATGTGTCACGAACGCGGCCTGGGTGTCGCCGATGTAAACGAGATTGAGATTCTCGGCGAAGATATCTCTGAGATCAACTTCCATTTCAAGATGAAGAAATCGTTTGTCATCTGGGGTGACCAGATGTTGCGTAAGGGGCCGCTGCGGTTCCTTGAGGGACCGGCGTTGCATTCGCCGCTGGTTGGCTGGGCGCCGATGGCCTCCAACATTTATCATGACTGGCTCTGGTATCCCACGGTGGGCAAATCGATTATCCGCGGCTTCTCCAAAACCGAATGGGGCAAACTGTTCAAGGAGTATAAGGCGCGAGGGTAGGGGAGTGACAAGGAAGCTCCAAGACATGACCATCACATAGGGGACTAAAGGAGTGATTTGGGAATCTAGCTACTGGAAGCAAGAGCTGTATCGCATAGCACAAGACCTAAGACGTCGTATGAAACAGCGTCGGTGGTCAGACGCATCAGACGCCCGTGTCGAGCTGAATGTGATGATAGGCTACTATATGAATGCCATAACCACGGTCGGCCAAAAGAACTTCCCCGTGCCCCTGGATGTGACGCTGTAAAGACTCCCCCTCACTGGTCGGTGTGAGTTGGACATCGGCAACCCGCATCCGAGCCAAGTCAAAAC
>QNAF01000299.1 GCA_003641405.1 Candidatus Zixiibacteriota bacterium
TCACCATGAGATCTTCGGGCCCACCGGAGATCTCTTTTTCTTGATTCTAATTAGAATCCCGACAGTTGCCAAGATACAAGGTCGGGTTCCCGCAGATCGCGGGAGAGATCAAGAAACCCGACACCTTCCGAGGTAATGAAACAACGACATTACAGTGGGTGGCAGATGTCCACATCTGCCACGTTCTCCCCGCCTCCGACGTGTCGGAACACCGACGAGACCGGTATTTGCCGATTGGGGTACGCTTCTTAGTTACTCGCACCTGAGCGAATCAACCGGATTTGCCAAAGCCGCCCTGACCGACTGGAATTCTGTCGTACCCAGCGCGATTGCCATTACTAATGTCATAACAAACACGTACGTGAATGGCCCTATGCTGGTTCTGACTGCAAAATATCTCAGCATGTCGTTCATCATCATCGTTGCAACCGGCAGAGCGATCACGTTGGCGATGGCTGTTAGAATGATAAACTCTCTGGACAACAGAGACACAATGTTGGCCACACTGCTGCCAAGAACTTTGCGGATGCCGATCTCTTTTGTCCTCTGTGCAGCTGCGAACGCTACAAGTCCGAATATCCCAAGACAGGCAATCGAGATAGTGAATCCCGCCAGCGCCAGAAACATCCTGCTCTGCGAGCGTGTCTCGCTCAGGGAAGCCTCGATTTCGTCGTCCATAAAAGTATACGCAAATTGATAGCCCGGTAAAGTTCGCTCCCAGATGGCCTGAATGGCCGCAATCGAACCGGACACGTCGTCTGCGGGGAGTTTGACAGCAAGTGTTGACCAGAGATCGGAGCGATAGGTGATTCCAGTGAGGCGACTAGCATCCCATGCGTAAGCTGCAGGCGATGAATGGAAGTCCTTGACAACACCTACTACTTCGTAGAATCTGTCTCCTGATCCATAGAGCTTGGTACCGATTGGATTCTCGAGTTCGAGTGATGCGACAGACGTTTCAGTCAGCAGGATCGCGTTACCTGATTCGTCCCCATCAGCCTCTGACAGACTTCGACCCTGAACAATCTGCAAACCGAAGTTGGACACGAAACCGAAATCTCCTGCATAAACTTTGCCGAATGTTCTATCGTCAGCAAGCCTGTCTTCATTGCTATAGAAGACATGATAGGATGCACCTCTGCCGGGTAACCCGTCTGAGGCAGTTACAGTGACGGCGTTGCCACTCGATACTATCTCGTTCTTCATCAGGGCGCAGTCAGCGGCCGCATCCTCCCAGTCGAAATCCAAAAGCATGATATTCTCGCGGTCGAACCCCATATCGAGCGCTTGCATATGATTGAGTTGCTGGAGGATCACTACTGTGCAGAATACAAAGACGGCCGCCACACCAAACTGGAAGACAACCAGAACGCGCCTGAGCAGAGACTTGGATGATTTGATTCTGCTCGTACTCTGGAATATGGCCGTAGGCCTGAACCGCGATAGGTAGAAAGCCGGATAGGAACCGGCCAGAACGCCTACAACAAGAATGAGTCCCGCTACGGATACCCACATCAGCGGATGGCCGTGGAAGTCTGCAAAATACTGCCGTGGCACGGAGGTTTCTACCAGTACCTTGAGTACTTCGTACATTACAACCCCGAATAGCATCGAGATGAACGCGATTACAACTGACTCGCCGAGGTATTGCTTCACGAGATGTGATCGAGACGCACCGAACACCTTGCGCACGCCCACCTCCTTGGTTCGCTCTACGGCGCGCGCGGTTGACAGATTGACAAAATTGGCGATAGCGAGCAGCAGCACAAATGCCGCTACGATAATCATGGTGTATATCATTGATGCCTCTCCGGCTGGATACACCTCACCGGACTTGCCGGCACCATAGATGCTGAAATAGATATCTTTCAGAGGCATCAGGCTGAACGTGTACTTCCGGGCTTCATCAGGTGACATGTGACTTCTGGCAATTGCCGGAATTCTGGCGGCAACATCATCCGGGTTGACTCCGTCTTTCAGGAGCAGGTAGACATAGTCGTTCTGAATGTCACCCCAGTCGGTAGTATTCAAGTCCACGCGTTCCAATGTAGAGTAGGAGACAATAAAATCAGTGTACAATTGAGTGTTCTGTGGTGTGTTCTCAAGAATGCCGGTGATCCGGACGTCAAACTGGTCGTTGATACGGATCATCTGGCCGACTGGATTATGGCCGCCAAAGTGCAGATCGATTGCTCTTGGTGTGACCAGAACTGTGTTCGGCTCCGACAGCGCGACTTTTGGGTCTCCCTGAACAAGCGGGTAAGTGAACACGTCGAAATACGTCGGGTCGGCGAATATCAGTTTCTTGCCGTGTGAGAAGCCGGCACCCTCGAACTCGTTGATAATGCGCTCACGCTCCTCGCCGATCTGGATCGATTCGATCTGGTGGATTCTGAACACAGCCGCACTTTCGACTTCCGGCAGCTCCTCGGCCATCGCAGTCCCAAGCGGCGCCATACTGCATGCCCACTCTGTCCTCTCGTTCTCCCAGGAGTAAACGCTTTCCAGTCTGTAGATGTTGTCTCTGTTTTCCTGAAAATTGTCGAAACTAAGTTCCTGAACAATGTGACCTACAGCCAGCAAACACATGGCCAGCCCGACCGCCAGACCAAAGATGTTGGTGGCGGTATAGAACTTCCGTTTAAGCAGGTTCCTGATGGCCGTCTTGAGATAGTGTCTGAACATGTTTCTTAGCTCTCGTGCTATTTGGTTTTCCGGATTGTTAGCGACTGCCGTATAGTCATAGTTTTCCCTACCACATTGGACCGTCAAATGCAGTAGAAGGTTGCAGTTTACCGGCATTAGCTGCAAACGTGATTGCTGAGTCTTCGTTGACAGAAGTCGTTGTAGATGTTACTGTTAGTCAATCAGTCCGTTTTCTTGGAAGGAGTCAGCCATTGACAAAGCAGAACTATCACGAGGAATTCTACAAACAAGCCGAGTACTATGATATCGCCTTTGATTTTCGGGATATTCCTAAAGAATGTGATTTCCTCGAAGGCGAGTGTCTCAAACACATGGGATGCAAACCTTCCAGTTTTCTCGAACTCTGCGCCGGGCCGACCTGGCATACGATTGAGTTCGCCAAACGAGGTCTCAAATCAACGGCGCTGGATCTCTCCGAGCACATGGTCCGGTACGGTCTGGACAAGGCCGCTAAGCAGGGCGCGAAGATTAACTATATACAGGGCGATATGGTGGATTTCAAGTTGTCCGAACCTGTTGATCTGGTGGCGCTGCTGATGGATTCCGCGACTTACCTGTTGGACAACGACGCCGTTTATCGGAATTTCAAGTGCGTGGCGGCGAGTCTCAACAAGGGCGGCCTGTACATCATTGAAATTGGCCATCCCAAACACCACTACGAAGACTGGAATGCCGAGCACTGTAAATGGACCATGGAGCGTGGCGGGAAGAAAGTCACCACAACATGGGGCTCGCAGGACGATCCGTTCGATCCCATCACGCAGATTACTGAGACTTCCGTGCGGCTTGAGTATGTCGATGGCGACAACAAGGGTGAGATTGTCACGCATGCACCGTCAAGGTGTTTTCACGCGAATGAGCTCATGGCGCTGGTGGACGCTTCCGGTTGTTTTGAGTTGGTGACAATGTATGGTTCAATGTCTGCCGATATCCCGTTCGACAACGACAAAAAAGCATGGCGCATGATCCCGGTGCTGCGGAGGGTGTGAGGAAGATGAAATCAATTGTAAGAACTGTCCCTCTGCTGTTTCTCATGGCGCTGATGTCGTGCGCAAGCGGCGTGCTGGTGCTATACGATGGTGAACGGCGCGCACCGAAAGACGTGGCTCGGATCGAAGTCAAACACAAGGGGACGGCGGTGATGCGAGTGGATGA
>QNAF01000300.1 GCA_003641405.1 Candidatus Zixiibacteriota bacterium
ACGTAAGGCAACTCCAGGAGAGCATAGACCTGCTTCTGGATTGCCACATTGAACTCGAAATACCGCGAAGGCTGTTCGGCAGTCGGCATATCTGCGACACCAACCGGACGTACAGGATCAGTTATCAGCCCATTGCCGAGGATTATGCCATTTCTATTCTTGATGATACTCTGACAAAAAATCGTCAGTTCGGTTCGCTGGCAAATGTTTTCCAGTTTCTGCAGGATTCAGTCGATATCTGTCTGGCCTCCGTTGATTCTCTGGACACTCAGAGTAGGTACGTGGTCGCAATGAATGTCACTGCGGTAACTCTCACGGCATTCAACATAGCAACCCCCGGTGAATCGGAGAACAGCGAGGAGTCGCCGGTCGAGTATCTTTTCAGACAATTCCTTGATCTGACAAACTATGGACGTATGGGATATGAAACTCAATCACGGCCGTTCTCCCTCGCCGACCTGAGCACTACCCCCTGACTGAATGACTTGTTTAAAAAACTGTATCTGTCATGTCTACTGACGCAGTGTATCGATAAGGCACTTGTTGTAGTAGTCGATCAGATTATCACGGCGTACCACGCCGATAACTCTCTTGCCCTGATGTAGATCAACAACCGGTATTAAGACTAGGTCCCGCTGCCCGAACATGTTGTAGGCTTTTTCCAAATCATCAGTTGTTCGTAGTACAAATGTCTCCTGTACCACCAGGTCCTGTGCAATCACAAGATGATCGAGTGTGTGTTCGCTGAGAAGGTTGCGAATATCCTGAAACGAAACGACACCCTTGAAGAAGCCTTCGTGATCGTTAACGATGAAATAGGTCTCACGGGATTTCTCTATCTTGAGAAAGATGTTGTGCAGAGTGGCAGAAGCAGGGATTGCGTCGAACTGGTTTTCCATGACTTCTGACACCGTGTGAGCCTTAAGAACATTGAGGTCCTTACCCCCCTTGAGTTCGATTCCCCGTCGAGCCAGCTTAGCCGTATAGATCGAATACTGGAATATACGACCGGCCACCAGTGAGGAGAAGACAACAGTGACCATCAGGGGCAATATAATCCGGTAGTCGGAAGTCATTTCGAATATTATCAACAGGGCCGTAATGGGGGCATGCGTGGCTCCGGCAACCAACCCGGCCATCCCTACCAGTGCATAAGCACCCGGTGACGCCGTTACACCCGGAAAAAGATTATTAACCACCACCCCGTAAGAACCACCAGCGACAGCACCCAAGAACAGTGACGGAGCAAAGATTCCACCCGAGTTGCCGGAACCGAGAGTCAGAGAAGTAGCCAGGAGCTTCATAAAGACAAGGACAATCATCAACCAAAGTGTCAGCTTGCCGTAAAGCGTCAGGTTTATCGTTTGATAGCCGTCCGCCAAAACCTGCGGATAGAACACAGCCAGGGTACCGAGAAGCAGTCCACCCAGTGCCGGTTTCATCCAGCCTGTGATCTTCATCTTCTCAAAAAAGTCTTCGAAAGCAACAAGCGTCTTAGTGAAAACAACAGAGAGCACACCGAGCAAGATGCCCATGAGAATGTACAGCGGGATTTCCCAGGCAGATACCAGCGAGTAGCTTGGAACCTCAAAGGCGGGGCTATTACCCAGAAAAGTTCTGGTTACCACAGAGGAAACGACAGAAGCAAGAATCACAGGAGCAAACGTCTTAATCGCGAAATCACCAAGAATGATTTCCAGCGAGAAAATAACTCCGGCTATTGGAGCGTTGAAAACAGCCGAGATACCTGCTGCCGCGCCACAGCCTACGAGGATCTTAACCCTGTCGCCAGACATCCTGAACATCTGACCGACCGTCGAGCCAATGGCTGAGCCAATCTGAACAATCGGTCCTTCTCGACCGGCTGATCCACCTGAGCCGATACAGATGGCCGACGCAATTGTCTTTGCAGCCGCCACACGGGGACGAATGATTCCTCCCAAACGAGCGACGGAGTTCATCACTTCCGGAACACCATGCCCCTTTGCCTCACTGGCAAATTTATAGACAATAGGTCCTACCATCAGTCCGCCAAGCAGAGGTATGAGCGGTAACCACCATTTGTATCCCCCCCAGTCAGCAAAGCCCACCGCAGTAGTGAGAATCTGGTCTGTCAGACCGAAGAACAGGCTATTGAAGTACTCTATCAGCTTGACGAACCCGATGGCACCGAAACCTGTAGCCAGGCCTACACAGATAGCAAGCAAGATAATAAGGTTCGTCTCCGTAAGCTGGAGCTTCTTTAGCAGTCTGATTGCGCCTAATCGGTTCATAGCTCCATGAATCTATGCCTTTTTTTCAATTCGACAAACTCTTTTGTAGCTATCTTGTACAGATCGCGGTCAACGCGGCGGGCTTGACTTGCGAGCCAATATCCATACATTGGCCGGAAGTATGCAGCAACAATCGGCACTGTTACGAAAGGATAAGAGTTGAGCACGAAAGCTGACGCTGTCATCATCGGTGGGGGAATTATCGGCGTAGCGGTGGCATTCTATCTCGCCCGCGAGAAATTCGGCGAGATTGTGCTGGTTGAAAGAGAACCCCTGCTTGGCACCTGCTCTACCTCGAAGGCTGCCGGTGGTATCCGCGCCCAGTTCGCCTCCAAAGTGAATATCGAAATGTCCATGCTCTCAGAGAAGCTGTTTTGCCGGTTCAAAGAAGACACTGGCTCCGATGCGCTCTTTGATCAGGTCGGCTATATGTTCCTGCTATCCCGTGATGAAGATGTTGCACAATTCACAAAGAGTGTTGAGCTGCAACGATCCCTGGGACTCAACGTAGACATTCTGAAACCTGAAGATATTGGACTGTACGCCCCGCACGTCCGTACCGACGACCTCCTGATGGCGACCTTCTGCAAAGATGACGGGTTGGCCGATCCGCACGAATTCCTCACAGGATATGAACAAGCTGCACGGCGGATGGGTGCCCGGATCAGGTTTGAGACGGAAGTGACTGATCTCACTGTTAGCAGCGGCAAAGTGACCGAAGTGGTGACCAACAAGGGGACAATCCCATGCGGCACTGTTGTCAACGCTGCGGGTGCTTTCGCAAAGCTTATAGGTAACATGGCCGGCGTGAACCTGAAGGTTGAACCAATACGCCGTCAGTGTGTCACTACCGGACCGCTGGATTTCGTCAAACCGGATTTCCCTATGATCGTTGATGTTGCCTCAGGACTCTACTCTCACAAGGAATCCAAAGGTCTGCTCCTGGGCTGGGCTGATAAATCGGTTGAGCCTTCATTCGACATTTCAATTGATCCTGACTACACAGACAATATCCTGGAGCGGGCGCTGGATCGTATGCCTCAACTGGAAACTGCCGAAGTCGCCAACCAATGGGCCGGACTTTATGAAACAACCCCGGATCACAGGGCCATAATCGGCCGAGAGCCATCGGTTGCAAATCTGTTCCACGTGGTCGGCTTCTCCGGACACGGACTTATGCACGCTCCGGCGGCGGGAATGGTCACATCAGAGATACTCGCAGGAAAAGAACCGACAATAGATATCTCTGACCTGAGTCCGGACCGCTTTGCCAATGGAATTGTAGCCGAAGAGACCAACGTCATTTAGTCGATACTCGCGGCTGGGCAATAGAACCCACAGCAAGGGGCGTGTTAACAAACCATGTGCACAAAAATCCTCTCCCTAAGTTGAGTCAGGTCCTTCAAATCTGCGATAGCAGGTTTGTGAGACCTGACTCTGTTCTGTGACATGATGTTATGGGCTTGTTGATAAAGTCCTTTGTTTTGGGTGTTGCATCTTCTAGATTTTTTACATGCAGACAAGACGAGAGCGATTAGGTTTAGAGATGACTTTGTTGCCTTCTTTGGAGGCTATGGTCC
>QNAF01000301.1 GCA_003641405.1 Candidatus Zixiibacteriota bacterium
AACTTACAGTGTTGTTTATCAGCAAGTCCATTGCCCGCGAGATCTTATCTTTTTTCCCAACCGTGATGAGGTCACGCTTCTTTGTCTCGAGAATGTCTCTTACTAACACCTTGGCACCTCCAAAGGCTATTGGTTATGCGTTTCTCATAGTCAGACCATGAGAATTCTACAGTTGAACTGACCACACTTACCAGTTATTATTCGGTTTCACCATGTTATGGTAAGGTGACAGGCTCATGATTTCAAGGTTCTTTATGCTTCTCGCAGTTGGCGGTCTCTTTGTTGCGGCTGCGGCTTCACTTTCGTCTGAAGAGAGTGCTGATCCGGTTATCAGCTACTACTGGGACAAAGCTCGCCAAACGGCTCAACATGCTGATTCCGCACGGAACAGCCATGAATTTGATTTCCTGGCTACGACCTTTAGGCACCGAGTTGGCTCTCGCGGCGAAATCCTTCGAACGGACACTCTGGTCAGCCGAAGATTCCTGAAAAACGGTCAGGAAGATTCGGTGCAGGTGCTGTCCGGCGATCCGACCCGGTTTCCCATATTGGACATCAATTGTCCATCTCTCTTTGAACAGTCATACCA
This sequence comes from Candidatus Zixiibacteriota bacterium, assembly GCA_003641405.1. Lineage (GTDB taxonomy): Bacteria > Zixibacteria > MSB-5A5 > GN15 > FEB-12 > B22-G1. The sequence continues at coordinate 590 of QNAF01000301.1, forward strand.
CCTCAATATGTTCCCGAATGATCTTGGAGGGGCGGATCTGGCAATAGGCATTATCTCTGATTCTGGATCAGATCAGCCGGATGGTCTGGTAATCATTGATCGTATCAATCACCACCTGAAATGGCTCTACCTGTACTACCCGGATGTACCCGGCTACAAACGGCTAACTCGATCGTTTCGCTTCCGGCTGGTGGAGGGGTTTGCCTTCCCTGATTCCGTCTGGGAAGTAGGGACCAAGCTGGGTGTTTTCTCGGAGGAGTGCTACCGTCTGGAGACCGGAATCAGCGATATCAATATCTCTCGTCAGTAACGAAGGTGCTTCTGAGATGGTGTCTGCTGAGAAAACACCTACAGGCAATCCCGCAACGGAATTTCAGGATGAATGAACAGGTGGTCGATCAATGCTGACAGATCCCCGCCATCGATTTGTCCGTCTGGAGCGATCATATCGGCCTCCGGCTCGCAGCAGAGTTCCTCAAAAGTAACAAAGAGGTGGTTGATAAGCACACTCAGGTCGCTTCCGTCGGCAATCTCTGACTCACTACAATCAACGTTACCGGTAGCACCCACACAGCAGGACGGGGGTGTGTCATACCCAACCACGGAACCGGCAAAATATGGTCTATGGACATCAATCGATGGATCAATGAACATGTACTTAGTGCCAACATAGTATTCCATGGTGTCGATAACAATAGAGTCACCGGCGTTCCAATCAGTGAGCGTAAAATAGTAACTCGCCCAGAGGCGACGCTCGGGAGACTTCAATATGCCTGTTGACGTGGTCCGTAAACTGGCAAACATGAACTGCTGACCGGAGTTCGTCTCCTCAATATCATTATACTTATACAGGAAGATGTAGTCGCACGAACTGCCGATCATAGGCGATGCAAGAGCGCTGTCCATGACGAGATTCGGGTTGTCCCACGTGAAACCAACCCCCACCCCAGCCAAGTCGTCACCATCATTAAACCCCCACAAATCCAACTGCATGTTCATCTGCTCAGAGTCAGCGTGTGGCAGAAGAGTAAACTCAATACCTATCGTGTCTGCATACAAACTGTCACTGGCGCCCTGCACAAACTCGCCCCGCACACCAGTGGCAAGAAAGGTCAACACCACTATCAAGATCGCTGCTATTTTTTTCATATCATCAATCTCCTGTTAATTTTCATCAACTGTTCAACCCCATATTGACCATCAGACTTTACGGACAACTCGGCAATGTGCTTGTGGGATAAATGAACAGGTAGTCAACTACTTTGAGTACGTCTACAGCGTCAACGTCGTTGTATCCTGGCAAGGGTTGCCCGGAACTATCGATATCGGCTTCTTGCCAACAGGGGAGAGGTTGATGAGGGTCTATGAAAGCACTGTTTATCATTAGCGTCAGGTCCGCACCGTCCACACTATAGGGGTACGGTTCGCGAGACATGTCCACATCGCCAACAGTGCCTTCACAGCAGTCAGGATACAGATACGCGCCGTGCTCATACCAGACATCATGTACTTTCTTGAATTGACCGGGAGTCGGCGACTGAAACCACGCCAGAACTATTTCCTCAAGATTATCAGGGTGGTGTCCGTTGACGTTCCTGTCAGCAAGAACGCTTAGAATGTCACCAAGACCAATCTGCACACTATCCCAGATATCATCCGGTGTCTGGGCCGAGAGCAATGAGTCTCCCCAATTCGAATGACCACTATAATCGTCATCGTTGCTATCATACAGATCCCACAGTATACCAGCAATTGTCCCCTCACAATCCCGATTGTAGGCGTTGGTCGTACTCACGGTCGTGTTATGTGATCCTTTCTGTCCATGCTCGCCCGTTTCAAGATTTCGCCAAACAGTGTCACCATTTGCTACTATGTTATAGAGGGTGTCGTTGTTTGCGCAAACAGCGGCCCAAAAATCGCCAAATGCCTCCTTGGCACCCAATTCCGGACTGTGAATACTGGTCCAACTATGGGTAGCTGTTAGGCTAGAATCCAAGAATCCCATAGTAAAGGCGATTCTATGGCCAAACTCTTCTGCAATAATGTCTGCGTCCCAAGTATCAGGGAAGCCGCTGGCGGCGATCGCGGAATCTGCGATCATGATAATATCTCCGCTTGCCGAGTAGATCGTACCTGCGGACCCAGTAATCTTCTTGAGTAGCGCATGTGTTTGACCGAGCGGATCGCCTGGACGAAAAGAGTCCCATTTCAGGTCGGCATCATATAACATGTCCGCCACATAGAAAAAACGACTCAACGTGCCGGCATTCTTGTATCCAAAGACATGCCAATCAGTTAGCAGATCGGGGACCGTATCAGTAGAAACGAAGTTCGGAACGGCTCGCAACAGTCCCTGATCTGCTACGATGGAATCACCTACCACGCTGCTTGAGGTTTCAGAGTAGAAGAGCGCATAAATGTCTTGCCCGCCTGTTTCGTCACCGTCTACATTCGACAGCGAACTGAAGTCAAAGATACCGTAAGAATTGGTGTAACCCGCCGCAAGCAGGTCGTCATCCGATCCGCTATCGTAATCCCAAAGCTCCACACGAACGTGGTCTGCGTAATGAGAGGACTGCCCTGGCTGCTTGGTGTAGGTGAGTCCACCCACCGCATCGAACTCAGGTGGCACATCCTCCTTGATCTCCCAACAGGTCGCATCATTCCAATCGGGGATAACGGCGCCACAACCAGCATTCCACCAGCCCCAAGCACCAGCGGGTACATATGATGCTGTGTCCACACAAATGTGACGTCCTTCATCAACCTTGCGGCTCTGGAATTCAAGACTTGTAAGGTCATCGTGATAGCCGCCCGGAAGACCGTAGTAGATGGCTACAGTGCCAAAGAGAACCGCCACGGAGCCGTAGCCGCGGCACGGGCCAACTCCCCCAGTATTCTCAAAAAGCCAGGATGTGGATGAGTAGTCCCAGTAGAAGTGATTCACGAAAGTCTGAGCAAAGCCAAAGCTGTTCCAAGCAGAAGACACATCGCCCTGAAGATAGTTCCACTGTGCTCCGTCCGTCGACCACATGCGGAACGCATTCGTAGGCGCATAGTTGACACAACCACCAACTTCTCCACTGAAATCCCAGTCGAAGTTGATAGTGTGTGTGTTTTGATAGGACCCCGGATTGAGTTTGATCGTACCGCCGTCATTCCAGGTATTGGTTACGCCGCCGATCGAGATTATTCCTGTTCCGCCGGTTGGCTGATTTGGTGATAGACTCGCATCACC
>QNAF01000302.1 GCA_003641405.1 Candidatus Zixiibacteriota bacterium
CCCAAAAAACTGGCTCTGGTGGCGGCAATGCGAAAACTGCTGCTTATCAGCAGAGCCATGCTGATGGCTAAAAAAACATTCAATCCAAAATATTCAGCATTGACTTGAAAGACGGTATCTACACTGCTGAACATCCTAACACAGCATAGACTGCCAAGAGTCGGGACCGCGGTGATCCCTACCTGCAAGAACCGTTACTTCAACAGCAGCATCTTTCTGGTCTGGCTTAACCGATCGGCTTGCAGACGGTAGAAGTACACACCGCTGGCAACTGTCTCCCCTGTCGAACTTCTGCCACCCCAACTCACAGAGTGGCCCCCGGCCTGGAGATAGTCATCGACGAGTGTCGTGACTTTTCGCCCGATAATATCATAAACGTCGAGTGTAACACGCGAAGATTGGGGCAGATCGAAACTGATCTCGGTGACAGGATTAAATGGGTTGGGATAATTCTGAAAGAGTGTGAAATCAGACGGAATGCCGCGAACATCGACAGACATCTGGATACCTTCAACACTGGCAGCTTCGATAGAAAGAATACGGTCGTCACTTTCCAGCAGCATCATCGGTCCCAAACCAACATGACTCCGACCATCAGGATCCCAGATGAGTACTCGCGTGTTGACGCCATCGTGGCCGTACCGCAGTTCCATTCCGGTAATGCCACCATGTAGTACAGGTTCCACCTCTCCCTCGACTATCAGATGCACGGCCCCGATATCAGCACTGGCATCGACTACTGTGACAACTCCATCACGATGCTCGACAGTAGCCGTGGTCCATGCTGCCGGATCGACTTTCGGAACAGGATCGGCGTCGCCGGTGATAATTCTGGTAAGGTAAACCAGATCTGCCACGGTCAGAGGAATACCGTCGGCAGTGACATCCGTCGCCGCAATCTGGCCATCGACGTTGATGGTAAACGCGGCCAGTCCCCTGATGAAGTAGTTGGTAAACACCACCGCATCAGCAATCTCGTAAGGAATATCATTCAGATTGATGTCACCGCGGCCGTCGATAGAATCCACACACACAGTGCTAATCCCGCCACTACTGAAATCGGCGCATCGGATAGCTGTGGGCTTGCCAGATGAATACTCCAGGCACTGGTTTGGTACACCGTAGAATCCAGGGAAACCGTGTGAAGGATTCGTTATGTTATTGTCGTAAGAGTTGTAAACTTCCCGAGACACCCATAAAGTATTGCCGTCTTCCGAGGAAACACCGTTGTCGCCACAATCCATCCAGAAGAAGTTAACCGGGACGAATTGACACTCCAAGGTATAGTCATTGCTTACCAGGAAATCCAGAATGGCGATTGTTCCAAGTTGTGATTCGAGGTAACAACTAGGATGAAAGGGACCGTTGAAGAGTTCAGCTATTGCCATAATCCTCACTTGCCCCGTAGGACACCCACTGCAAGAACCCGATGAAATCAGCGAGTAGCTAAAATACTCCCAGCGGCAATCAGTCAAGAGAGCTCCCGCCTCAACATTCGTGAGCAGAAGAGCAGTTTGATCGTATGCCACAAGAAGGTCGAAACCGCCAACGCTCTCAGTAGATGTACTCAATAACACATCGACAGAAGTGTGCTGACCCTGGATACAATTGAGGACTTCATCAATCTCAATATGAAGACAAGCCTCAGGAGCACTACAGGATTCTTCGCTAGCCACCCTACCGCCGATGTCGAGAATGTCCGACCAGTTAGAAGCTTCGTCGGCCACTCTCAGGGCGAAAAAGTACTTCGTACCTGCTACGAGCCCGGGCACTGTGAATGACTCATCCGAACCGGCAGGTTGAGGTGTGGGCAGACCTTGTACCTGTGTTGCTTCGTCGAAGTGGTTAGCCAGAACCACGGAATCTTCGCTATACCGCAGATCATATCCTGAAGCACAACCGACCACACCGTCATCTCCGGTGGCAATCCATTCCAGATGAACACACGAGGGACTTACCGGTACTGCGCAAACGAGCAGTACCCCAACGAGCAGACCAGTGCGGAGACGATCCATAAGTGACTTCCTGTCGAGATATCAGTGACCGACTTAGTTAGAGCGTGTACAACCAGCCATGACTGAGGACAAACCACACCGCTGAGTTTGCTATCTTCGTCAGACCAGTTGAAGGCGATTCAGTTGTACGTTAGCAATGGCTAAATAGGAGTAACCTTAGAAGTAACTTAAGTATCTCTCACTCGCAACATCACACTGTCCGAGACTGACATTAATGTAATGTTAAGTTCATTTGGTCAAGCTATTTTTCAGCTACCTGCACCAACTCTCTAACTTGCTATCTGACAGCGAATTGAATATGCTCATTGAGCCCAATAGCTGAGCAAAGGTTGACATTGTGAATCTACAGGAGTTTGTACAGCTTCCGAATCTCCTCAGTCTGTCACGTATTCCACTGGCAGCCCTGGCAATGTACTTCCTCGCACAAAGCGACGCATATTCCGCGATCACTGCGGTTACAGTACTCACTGTGGCCGGAATTACCGACGGTCTTGATGGATATCTGGCGAGACGGCGCGGGCAGGTCACTCCGCTGGGCGTGGCACTTGATCCTATTGCGGACAAGCTGTTTGCGATCATATTGGTGGCGGGACTGATCATGTATCGTGACTTCCCTGTTTGGATGGCTGCAGCTATTGTCGGACGCGATCTTCTGATACTTGGCGGGGGACTGCTTATCTCAAGGAATCGGGCGATCAGTCTGCCCTCGAATCTAACCGGCAAATACGCCTTCGCCGCCACCGTTGTGTTGCTGGTCAGTTACGTGATCCGCTACGAGTTCGGTATCCAGATTATGACTGTCTTTACAGTTGTGCTGCTGGCGGCTTCATTGGTGAGCTACACTCGAGTATTCGTACTGGTCAGGCGCGGAGGGGCGGTGTCCGGATTTGAGGATACGGCCATCACACGCAACTTGCGGCGGGGTGCCACGTGGTTGGTCTCGGCTGTTTATGTTGTGAAGCTATACCTTGATCTGCTCCGGTAAACCTGCCTTCGACACCCTCAAGCTAACAGGACTTCTGGACATTGATGAGCGTACCTGTGAGATAACTCAGTATGAATGACTATACCCGTCAATTTCCGGACTGTCTGATCTCGGATAACCGTGTCAGCAGTTCCTGATCCGGTGTGCGATTATTCTCGCTTGCCCGCCACCCGATCTCGTGCAGAAGTTCTGCCGCCGCTTCGAAGTAATCGAGTTGGGTATTCACCGCCTTCAATCCTGCCTCCCGATCGTTTTGGAGAGCGTCCAGCATCTCCAGAAGCGTCTGCCTTCCACCGGCATACTGGTCGAACAACAGCTCCAGATACGTCTCGGCCAATTCGGCTGAGCGCACGGCAGGCGGGAAGTTCGTGGCCAGGTTCAGCAAGCGCCTGAGTCCAACACGAATGTCAGCAGCTACCTGCAAATGTGTGTCATCCCTCAAGTACTCCAGTTCGCCCAACCCGGCCCTGAGTCCCTGGCGCTCCTTGAATCGGCTACCTCCAAGGAACAGCGGGAGTTCGAATCTCGTTCCAATCGACCAACTGGAGGGTTCTTCCTCGAACCCGCCAGTCTCGGACAATTCGTTTTGGAAATCAAACGACGCCTGAAGACCAATGCGCGGCAGAAAACGTGCCGTGTTACGGGCAAGCTTCAACCGTTGTTGTTTCAGCGAGACGCCGATCCTCTGTTCCAGTGGACTGGACATGCCTGCGGCATAGGCAAGCTGATCGCACAGTTGCTGCTTTTGCAGTTCACTACTGGTCAGTCGCCACAGAAGGTCAGCCTCGCCAAACAATCGTTGGTCGGTGAAAGCACTTTCATCCAA
>QNAF01000303.1 GCA_003641405.1 Candidatus Zixiibacteriota bacterium
AGCGCCATCCTGACGAACCATAACGACGTCATCAAAAGCATCGCCATTGAGGTTGCCAACCAGTATCGAATCCTGACCGGCGAAACCACCTATCTGACCCATTGGACCGCCTGCGGCTGCGCCGATCACACCACCAGCGGTAAAGCTGGTAAAGATGTTACCGCCTGCAACCCGATAGACACCGATATCCTTGCTGCCATCACCGTTCCAGTCACCAACGATAGGCTGATCGCCAGCAAGGCCAAACTGTTTCGGGCCCTGCACAGCACCGCCAGTGCCAAGACCACCTGCACCAGATGGCAAACAATACCAGTTGAAGCCAGTATTGATGGTAATAGCATCATCAGCGCCATTACCGGTAATATCGGCAAGGAAGTTACCGGAATTACCAGCAACTGTACCGAAACCAGCAGCACTTGAATCTGCACCAGGGAAAGCCTGGGAACCGATAACTGCCACACCAGCAAGACTGGTGGTATGACCCGCGTACCAGCCATAATTACCAGCATCACGAGTTACAACAATATCATCCTGACCGTCACCATTAACATCACCAACCATAGGGACATCACCTGCGATTCCCCAACCGGTAGTAGATGTTACAGGAGCAGTACCCGCAACATACGGCTGCGGGTTCTCTGACAAAAACCAACTGCCGCCAGCCCTGTAAACAATATTGTCGTCATAAGTTACCGCAAATGCTGGTGCGACCAGCGCAGCGGCCACTAACAAAAATATTACTTTCTTCATAATTTTCCTCCTCCAAAACTTAAAGTTACAGAAACACTCCGTAACTATGTCAGGGTATCCTTAAGAAATGCCGGGCTACGCACCCAACCTTAAATACCCTCTCCTCAAAACTACTACTTACACACACTTCACATACACACACACTAAACACACGCAACTTTAGGGTATTGCCGGGCAACGCACCCAAAATACCCATACTACATAAAACCACAACACACACAATTTTAGGGGAGTGTTCTCAGAAATGCCGGGCAGCAAACCCAACCGAACACCCTCCTGCCAAAACTTCCAACATGCACATACAACACACGCATTTACACAATTCATTCGGATTCGGCCGGCCATAGTCTGACCCATAGAAGCCAAGCCCGTTTTACACAAACCGTACTTACTTATCAAAGATCATCCCTCCGGCAGATGCCGCCAAAGCGGCACCTGCCGAGGACGTTTTACTTAATTACACTCAGGGTCAGCCGGACAATCTATCAGCCACTCACTTGCCAGACCGGCGTAGTGAGCAAGACTGTACGGTTCTAACCATATCTGGACAAATTCATCAAGGTCGACAATATCAACATCGCAGTCATCATCCAGATCGTAGGCTGGACAGGTCGCTCCTAACTGACCGACCAGAGGGATATTGCCGGGTGCACCAAAGAACTGAACATCATCACCGTTGCCATTTGTACCAAGAGCGCCGCCTGCGGTTGTCCAGGTCGTGTACCATACGCCAGTGGAAACACGATACACAGCGATATCGTCCAAACCGTCACCATTAAGGTCGGCTATGAACGGAATGTCATCGCCATTGTCCAAGCCGAAGCCGACAAAGGTAGTACCCGGGTTGCTGTAGTTAAAGTCGCCGGTACCATCCTTGTTGATCAGACCGTACCACGTAATCAAACCAGCACCAGACTGCCATACCATAACAGCATCCATATTGGGATCACCGTCAAGCTCTGCAGCATAGAGTACCTGTTCATCGGGAAGGCCTGTTCCGATCTGGCCCAGAGGAGCCTGAGTACCGCCGCCTATTACGCCGCACGGGTCGGTGAATTTAATATAAACACCACTTCCGCCACGATAGACACCGATATCTGTTTTGCCGTCACCGTTGAAATCACCAACAAACGGCTGGTCCACGGTTGGCAGGCCCAGGCCCCATTGTACCGTACCACTTACACTTGAACCCAAACCAACGGCAGAGGTGGAATTAACAACACTCCAGATGAAACTAACAGAATTAACGCTTATTGCATCTTCTGCGCCATCACCGTTGATATCGGCTATGAACTGTGCAGAAACATCCGTAGTGCCAAAGACCGAATTAGAAGTCTGGTAAGTCGAACTCAAACTACCTATACCTATACCGTCAACCTCTGAAAGATTCGCGGTCCAGGCTCCGGTATCACCATCACGTGTTACCACATCATCTACTCCATCTCCGTCAACGTCACCCAACATCGGCGAGTTGTCGTAGTTGGGATCCGCAGGAGCTGCGCTTGACAGAGGCAGATACATCTCCGTATCGAGGTTACCATTCATATAGAACGGCCCAATACGTGTCCGCGAACCGCTCCAGAGGCCGTCGCCAGCCCCTGCAAAGACTACAAGGTCATCACAGACATTGCTGTCGCTGATCTCACTGTCAAGGTCGGCAAACATCGCAGTATCTGAAGCCTGACCGAAATCACCATTGTCATCACCCACTGCATCGGCATAAAGCGTTCCGCCTGCTGTGGTGAAGCCTGCGTACCACTGTTTCCGTCCATCTGCTGTTCTACGCGAGATACAGATGTCGTCCATACCATCACCATTAATATCTGCCATGAACGGTGTGTCGCCGCCGTTATCCAAACCAAAATTAGCAAAGGAAAGACCAGCGGTTGGAACTGCCGGGTCGCCCACAGGTTGTTCAAAGTAACTTATCAAACCTGTCCCGTCGTTGATCATACCAATCCACCAGATCAAACCATCACCGTCCTGGCGAACCATAACAGCATCGTCATAACCATCATCGTTGAGGTTGGCCACGAGAAGTGTATCCTGTCCCGCAAATCCGCCGCATTGGCCGATTGGGCCAAGAGTACCTCCCCATACGGTGCAAGGATCGGGGTAGGTAAAGTTGATAAGGGTATTTCCGCCGGGGATACGATAGACACCAATGTCTTCTCTGCCGTCACCGTCGAAATCACCAACGAACGGCTGGTCGGCAGTTGGCGGCTCCAAACCGAACTGAGAAAAGCCCTGCCAGCCGCCGCCGCCAAGACCTGCTGCGGCAGTTGAGGTTTGAACTCCCCAGAGGAAACCGGGATATACACAGATGGCATCATCCGTGCCGTCACCATCGATATCAGCAAGGAAGTTGCCGTGGCTTCCGGCTACCTCACCAAGTAGAACGTATGAATCAGCAGCAGGATAGCTCTGGGAACCAATACTGCCCTGGCCATTGCCATCGACAGTACTATGTCCTCCGTACCATCCAAAATGGGCACCCGAAATACGCACAGCAACAATATCATCTACGCCGTCGCCGTTGACATCACCCATCAAAGCATCATCAGATGTTATTCCCCACGCAGCCGAGGTCGTAGTGGTCATTTCAGTATCATCAAGTACACCACACGGATCGTCGAACCAACAAGGATCTACAATATGAGTTGCGGACCACGTCGCTTCAGTAACAGTAACACCATCGCCATAAACCACCAGGTCATCTACCGTATCTGATGATGTGGGAACGTTACCATAAGCAATTGCTACCGTCTGGTCAACCGCAACACCACTTACAACCTGACTTGTTCCATCAGGCCAGTCAATATTAAGGCTAACCGGGCCAGCCGTGACTCCAAGACCAAAATGCAGTGTCGGGTCGTTCTGGTTACCCCAGCCGGTTGCGTTTTCAACCTGGCGTACCTGAGTACCTAAACCGGCAACGGTAATTCGCACCTGCGCGCCAACGGCACCAGCATTGACAGTACCTCTATAACCAGTAAGCTTCACTTTCAGCCAGTTGTTGCTGTTAGACAGCATATTTAAATACAGCTTCCTGCCTGTAAACAGGTCAAG
>QNAF01000304.1 GCA_003641405.1 Candidatus Zixiibacteriota bacterium
ATGTCGGCAGAGAGCGTATCACCATAGTTGATGGGCGTAGCCTCGGCCCGACTGTCGTTGGGCTCGTGGAGATCGTTGCAAGTGGTGGGACAATCGTGGAAAGCGTGAAGCCACTCGTCCCACTGAGTGTTGGCGGTGAACTGAAGCCAGCCCTGGCTGCCATCGTAGGTGGTGTCATAGCCACCTTCGAACTCTGGGAAGTAGATGCTGACACCGTGAGCCCCCGGCCAACTTGAACCGTGCTGTTCCTGGATGACCGCATTGTTTACCGAGTTCATCACGGCGGTAGCGGCAGTGTTGATGGTAACATCACTGACTTGCTGATTGATCTGATACGCAAAGTCGTAGAGGTCAACATAGGTTGTATAGTAGAACATCTGTGTTCTGCTCCGGGCGATAGCCATCTCGGAGCAATAGGTGGGCACACCGTTGATGAGCGCAGTGGCGAAATTGCTGACGGCGCCGACGAGATCACTATAGGCGGTGCCCAGATCAACAGCGGATTGGGTTTCACCGTTTCCGTAGGAGGCGTGGTACTCGTCAACAATGATTGTCCCTAGTTGGCTTGCCGACATGGTGGGATTGGCAGTCAGCGCGGATAGGATGCCGTCATAGGGCCAACCATCCCAAGGCTCAGTCTCCTCGGAGCCAACGCGCACCTCGACAAAGGGGATGAGTTGGTCGTCTACCTCGATCATGCCCATGAGACACGCATCAAAACCGACCAGATCGAGGGGATCTAACCCACCGTCGGATAGAATATCCATCGCGTTGCGCAACTCTGGCATATTGAGCGCATCCCCACCGCTGGTATCATCGTAGGCTATATCTTTGATGAGGGGTTTTTCTTCAGGTCTCAGTCGCCAACCACTGCCATGGTCCCATATAATAACGGCATAGTGGTCGGCAGGGTAGTTGCTCATACCCCACTGGACGAAGTCAATGAGGGTCTGAGGATCGCCCATGTTGGCCTCGCCGATGTCCTGGAGGGCATTGCCGGGGGTGGGAGTCATGCCAGGGGTGATCCGATAGCGCTTGGTAGAGGTCCAGTCGCCGTAACTGCTATCGTAGCCTGGAATACGGTCCAACTGAACGACGATGTTTACATTGCTATCCGAACCGACACTGGCCATCTCCAGGAAATCGTCAATAGCCGCTTCCTCCAGGTTGTTGTCACCATCAAGATAGACGAGGAAGGTCCACGAGGCCTGACCGATGCATGCTACCGGGAGATCGAAGGAGTCAGTCCAAGAGCCTTGGTCAGCGTTGATATCTAGATCGAAGTGGATGATGTGGCCATTCGGTGTGCTGGGATCTACTTCAAAGTCGAAGTCATCGGTATTCGTCCCTGTGCCCCCGCCAGGGATGTCCGGATAACCACTAGTAGTGTTGTAGAGCCAGGTAACGTAGGGATCGCCGGTGCTGATGATAGCGTTGACACCAGTGGCAGTATCGCTGCCCTGGTTGTACAGGTCAACGTACAGTTCGATGGTCTCTCCGCAGTTGACGATACCATCGCCATTGCCATTACTTTGGCCGTTGGTATCGTCGTCAACGGTGTGACTGTCGTACACTACCGGCCCCACATCCCCACCGGTCGCCAGTGTCAATGGCCGGTAGGTAGAGGGGTCATTCCACACCGAGCCGATGGGCCAGACACCATCCATAACACCGGTGTCGTAGTCATAGATCCACAGGCGCATGTTGATGCTATCGCCCGGTGAGGCGCGCAACGCCGAGTTGGTGAGGTCAATCGCCACCTCCGCCTGGGCGTGACCGCTGATGAACTGCAATGAACCGTCTACGCCAGGAGCCGGCTCGACAGGGTCGCAGTAGTTCGGCCCGGCGATGATCTCGCGGAACTCGGGGGTGGAATTCAGTACCCAGAAGTTGCCCTCGCCGTCGGCGTGACCACAGGTGGTGTTGGTCCACCGACCGTCGGAGGGAAGGGGGTTGTCATCGAAGTATATGCCTACCTGGTCAAAGTCGTGGTACACTGTGTCGTTGGGATTGTCGAAGGCCAAATAGAGGTGCGAGCCATCGTTCATCACGTACAAGGTCACCGGAGACGATGGGGACTTGGGTCGGGGTTGTTGACCCGAACCCACGATGGCCAAGTTCACATCCCCACCCTCAAGTCGCACCAAGGCCGCCAGGGCAGTGATGTCGTAACTGGCCGCGTCACTCCATTCGCCGGCCGATATGTGTCCGTCAATGGTCGGGGGGCTTGCAGTGTAGTTGGAATGCACGTCGAAAGGAGGAGGAGCCAGCACCAGCGAGATCGTGTAGAAGTAATCCGGCCCACCTTCGTTGGGATGGTTGTATTCTTCCACCTTGAGATAGTAGGTCCCGTCAGCGGGTAATGTGTATTCTATGCGCGAGTCGAGGCCGCCATAATCGTCGTTATGGGTGAGTTCGTTGCCGTAGGAGTCCAGCAGGTAGAGATAGGAATCGAGCGCGGAGGCAGGCGAAAGCGATTGGGCATCAATGTCGACTACGATGACGTCACCGGCACCGCCTGAGAACACGTAGTAGTCCACATCGCCTGCAGGACAGATGTCGGCAGAGAGCGTATCACCATAGTTGATGGGCGTAGCCTCGGCCCGACTGTCGTTGGGCTCGTGGAGATCGTTGCAAGTAGTAGTGGAATAATTGATGGTGATGTCGTCCAAAGCGACTTGAGCGCCGTCATTGCCAATATACCGGAAGGCAATACGGGCCGGGGAACCATCGGCATAGGCGCTGAAGTCAAAAGTGGAATTGGACCATTCCCACGTGCTAATCCAGTCATCATCGGCGAGGCCAAGCAGGATGTCATCACCTCCACCCCAGTTCCCTTTGACGAGCCATACCTCCAGATCACAGTTGTCATAGGTATCCCGACACCAGTACAGACTACCAAAAGACCAGAAATCGACAGAGCCTGTATCTGCTGTGAAGGGGGGCGAGAGCAGGACTTCATCCTGATCGAGCAGTGCAGCATCGTACAACACCTCGGCAGCGTAGAGGCCAGAGTGAGGATCGAAGTCATGTAGCTGCCAGGTTTCGTTGGGATTCGTCTGCAGAAGCGTCCAACCTGCGGGCGGGACCACTCCACTCTCAAATCCCTCAAAAAGAGCATCCTTGGGGACCCGTGGCACCGGTTGATGGCCACCGATCACCAGCGTGGCCGACTTTGCTGTCGGGTCATCCTCATCTGCAGTCACTACTGCGGAGGAGAATATCACAGCCAGCATCGAGACAGCCAGCAATAGGATCACGCGTACGTACTTCATTTTATCAATCCTCCTTATTTTGTAGAATCTTGATCTCTAATGGTTCAATATAAGGTTGTCCTTGTCGTGACATACGCACTACCCCTTTCACCAGTAACAGGATTACCTTCTGACTATCGGTTGGGTCCAATTCCAGCGCACCGGTTTCCGCGTCACGGGCCGCAACATAGATGGCGCCACTGGCATCGGCAATCACCCAGTCGCTGCGCGTGACCGGGGGGCCAATCCCCACTTGCTCTTGCCAATCCCAACCCTGATAGGTGCCAACAATAATAACCTCCTCGCCGCAGTAGGCCGCTGAATTGGCCAGGATGTCGGCGACAACTCGGGTTGGTTCCACTTTCGGTTCAGGTTCCTTAGTCTGCTTCTCCTCTGCACTGACGATTGGAGTCTTAATTGCAGGAGCAACGGCTTCGATAGTTTGTTTCTCTTCGATCTCATTGATGATTGACGGCTCGGTTGGCACGGCAGAGATCTCGGCTCCTGTCGTCGACTGAGGAGATACACAACTATTGGATGTCACCAACACCAAAA
>QNAF01000305.1 GCA_003641405.1 Candidatus Zixiibacteriota bacterium
GCCTCCACCACATTGATTTGCATTCATAAAAACACAGACTCCTGATTGTAGTTGCGAATAAGCATTTTGCAAAGCAGAATATTGGGACTAGGATTGAGCTTGCGTCTGGCATGAGTACTTGATTTGTACAGGGAGCACAAAGTGATTCAGTCTATGAGCAGTATCACAATATCGCTGGTTTCTCCTCACTCGATGGACTGCGCACAAAGAATATCATGAGATTATCCAAAGCACGCTCTCCCTTTGTATTATTATGCATATTCGGTGGACTGGCTATCTTTAGCAGCACCATGTCCAAGAATCCCGCCTTGCCCCTCTTCATCCGCAGTCTGGGCGTCTCGGAGGGTACCGTCGGCTTTATTGCTGCCGCTTCCACTGTAGTTGGCATCTTGGTCAGCTTACCAGCGGGCATACTGTCTGATCTATACGGCCGTAAACGGGTGTTGTTGACCAGTGCATTCGTCTTTGCCAGCGCACCATTTCTGTATTTAATTGTTCGCAGCCCCTGGCAACTTGTGTTCGTACGCATCTATCACGGCTTGGCCACGGCTATCTTGGGCCCGGTGGCATTAGCTGTGGTAGCCGATACCTTCGAGGCTAAGCGGGGTGAAACCATGGCCTGGTACTCCTCAGCGACTATGGTAGGACGCTTCCTTGCTCCCACCATTGGCGGATTGTTGATCGTGGGCCAGGATTTCCGCTGGGTTTATCTGGGTTGCGGCTTGGCTGGCATGCTGACCTTGCCGCTGGCCATACATCTACCACTGCCAAGACAAAGAATAGCAGACAGCGACGCTCCAACACTGAAACACAGTTGGTACCAACTGCGTGAAGAAGCAAGCTATGTAATCAAACACCGTGGCATTCTGACCACCGGTGTTGTGCAAGCCGCGCAGTACTTCGCCTTTGGCTTTATGGAGGTATATCTCCCCTTGCGCCTAGCTGGCTCCGGCCTGGAAGCTTGGCAGATTGGCCCCCTCTTCACAGTGCAAGTATTGCTGACTACATTGAGCAAGCCCCTTATGGGCCACTTGGCCGATCGCTGGGGCAGAGTGATGCTCATTACCGGCGGGTTGATGGCAGGAACGTTAGCTCTGGTGCTGGTCTCCAGAGTACAAAGCTACATACTGCTCACATTAAGCGTCGGCCTATTTGGATTAGGAGTTGCGGCAGTGACCGTCTCAACTGCGGCACTAGCATCAGACCTTGCTCATCAAGATGCCTATGGTGCAGCTCTAGGAATACTCTCCAGCATTATGGACGTAGGGCATTCCACGGGGCCCATGGTGGGCGGTCTATTGGTAGGTGCATTCGGCTATGCTACAGCCTTTGGCACCGTAGCTGCTATCCTGATGGTAACTGCCATTGTCTTCTTCATTGTGATCAGACAGCATCAACGCTCTGCATTGGGCAGGGAGGCTGAGATTTTGTAATGCAAAAGGAGGAACCAGTAACATGAAATGGGTAACGCGCGAATACGTACACGTAGATCGTGTAGCATGTCCATGGCTAATCCGACGCTTCATCGATCAGAACGCGGTTTTTGAATTCGTTCCCCGCGATACCGACCCAGCTACAATAACAGATGGTATTCCCTTCGATATGAAAGGCGTCGAGCTAGGTCACCATGGCGACAAGTGCAGCTTCGAGGCCATTATCGCCAAGTATGGCCTCACCGACGACCCCGCGTTGCTGGCCTTGGCCAACATCGTACATGGTGCAGATGTGAAAAAGGATATGGCCAAGACACCAGAGTCCGCTGGTTTGGAGGCTCTCGCTACAGGCTTTCGCCTGCTCTGTCACGACGATCATGAAGCCTTGGAATTGGAGTTCCCAATGTATGACGCTCTCTACGCCTGTCTAAAAAAGAGACTCTCCCAATCCACTTAACCGCATAGCTAAATGGGCAACTAGCAATTTGACCCAGCATAAACTACACTCACTATTGCAGGATAAGGCGCGTGCGCTGGAAGCGCGCAATGCCCAAGGCCAGCAACACGATATCCACAACTAGTACGATTAGAGCTGCAGCAATGCCAATGAGAGTGGCGTTCCCATCACTGAGTGTTTGCGCAATCCAGGCCTTGGCTGAATCTGGCAGTGCCCGAAGCAAAAGTGGACCACCGACGAAAAGCACTAACGTGACCAAACTGAAGATCTGGGCAGCAGCGCGCACACTGGCCGCTTTAAGTGAAACGAATACGCCTATTGCAGTGGTCAACAGGCTTGATAGGATACTTCCGACTACAGTCATAGCCAGTGTCGAACCGCTGTACATGAAGAATGAGCCCCAACCCTGAGTGATGTTCAGCGTGATCAGGCTAAGCAACACACAAGCCCAGGCCAGGCCCACGCTATAGATAACGACCGCCAGTACCTTGCCCAGAAAGATGTCCCGATCTGACAGTCTCGTGGCAAGCAGTGTCTCCAGTGTATGCCGCTCTCTCTCCCCAGCAAAGCTGTCAGCTACCGCAGCTCCGGCCAAAATAAAAGGCAAGATCATGGAAAAGACCCCTGCCAAAGGTCCTTCTATCCAGGCATCGGGCTCCTGCAACGGTAGAAAGACACCGAATATGAGCAGAATGGGCAGGTAAGACAGAAGGCGTGCGCGCAGGCTGCCACGCGCACGCCATAGTTCCTTTAGTTCTTTCCAGACAATAGTGATGATGTCGTTCATATTATGCCTCATTGTCCTCTTCTTGCATCAAAGCAACGAATGCTTCTTCCAAGCTGCTCTGGCCCTTATGCACTTCCTCCACCTCAACCCCTTCGCGCACCAGCAGACTGACCAGAGGTGCGATTTCGGTATCTGGTTCGAGTGTTACTTGCAAGTGGTCATTGTGTAGGAGCACTGAGTTTACCTGTGGCAGTGACCGCACTGCAGCTATAACACTGTCATTGAACCCTCTACCGTAGATTTCGGCTGATAATTTGCCAGTGCGTGCTCTTAACTCTGTCGGTGTGCCCACCGCAATCAAGCGCCCCTTGCGGATAACACCAACGATATCGCATACTTTTTCGGCCTCCGCCAGGTTGTGCGTGGTCAAAAAGACTGTTGTCCCCTCTTTGCGCGCCAAGCTCTGGATATCCTCACGCAGAGCGACAGCGGCCATTGGGTCTAGGCCCGCCGATGGCTCATCCAAGAAGACCAGTCTGGGCCGGTGTAGCAAAGCGCGGGCAATAGCTACCCTCTGTTTCAAGCCCCTGGACAGTTGAGCAACGTTGTCATTACGACGCTCCCATAAGCCCAGGTGCTCCAGCAATTCGCGGATGCGCGCTTGGCGGGTCACCTTGTCCAAATGATAGATACGGCCAAAGAACTCCAGGTTGTCATAGACGCTCAGTCGCTGATACAGACCATCATGCTGCAGCAGCACGCCAGTGTGCTCACGGATGGCCTCTGCCTCGGTAGCGACATCATAGCCTAGTACAGTAGCGGAGCCTCCATCGAGCTCCAGTAAGCCCAGCAACAAACGCAAAGTGGTAGTCTTGCCCGCGCCATTGGGGCCCAGGAAGCCAAAAATAGTGCCAGTCGGCACCTGCAATGACACTCTGTTCACGGCGCACAAATCGCCGAAATAACGGCTCATCTCCTTCGTCTCGATAGCGTATGCCACTACTTTCCTACCTCCAGGGACATGTCCTGTCTCTCTCGATACTTATCGCCAGTGTCATCTCCAGACGACATATTCCAGGTCTGTCAAGGCGCGTCTTCTTTTTCTCGCTCATATTCTATCCTAATGTGATTACCGCTGCATGACAACGGGCTGACAGGAAGCTGACAGCGAGCCAACTTGACCAAATACCA
>QNAF01000306.1 GCA_003641405.1 Candidatus Zixiibacteriota bacterium
CGCAATGGTTGCAGCGCTTCCAGCTTTGCCGCTAGTGCCACGAGCAGCGAATATAGCTTGCTGTGTGGCGAGATTCTGTCTTAGGGCTTGCATTGCAGCCAGAGAGTTTTCAGATGAAGCAGCTCGCTCCTGTTCAAGCCTGAACTCAATCTGAGCTTGTTCTAGCTCTGCGCCTGCTCTGCCCACTTTGATTTGATCTCTAGTCCCGGCTGCATCGGAGATTGCGCCAACCGCCTGCATTCCGAGTAAGAATAATTGCATACTCATACGCTATATCTCCAACTTGTAGAACAAGCCCAATAGGGTAAAGTCATATGGCTCGTCATGAGTGATTGTGAAAG
This sequence comes from Candidatus Zixiibacteriota bacterium, assembly GCA_003641405.1. Taxonomy (GTDB): domain Bacteria; phylum Zixibacteria; class MSB-5A5; order GN15; family FEB-12; genus B22-G1. The sequence goes on from QNAF01000306.1 coordinate 342, forward strand.
GAATGGTATTAAAGTCATCCCAGCCTGCCATTATGCTAACGGTCATTTTGCCTGTCTTCCCTACGGGTGCGGTAAAGCTTGTTTGCTTTAGCTTTGTATTGATAACTATGTTCTGCTTGTTAATCTTGCCGCCAACAGAGTTAGCGAATAGTAAATCCACAGAGCGAATGTGCTTAGGCACTGTCAGATTACTTGTTGATGCTGCGCCCCCTGTCGCTATGGATATAGGGAGAGGAACACCCGTCAGTTTAACTTTAAAGCCAATCTGTGAGGTCGTGATTTCTGTGCTCTGCCCTTGGGCTGTAATATTCAAGCTGCCGTTGATGATAGGATTCGGGTCAAACGTTAGGCCGTCACATTTAATATTAGGTGTTTGTGCTTCATAGATTGTTAGCCCTGTTACAACATCCCTGGGGGCGGCTGTTTCTGCAATTGTGCAGTCAGACTTCAATGAGTTGCTTAGCTCTTCAAGAATCAGAAGTTTTGACAACGGATGGTCTGTAGCCGTGGCAGCAGTCCCAGCTGATTGAATCTCGAAGTAGTTAACACCATCCAAGGCATCTTGTTGGGTTGGAAATATCTTAACCATTTCCCCGCCAACGCTTAGACCATAATAGTAAGTATTCACCTTAATCTGAGGTGCTGTTTGTGGCAATGTGGTTCCAGCAAACAATAGTGGCATAGGTTCTGTCTCACTAAGTGCTGAGCCAGTTAGAAGCAACCAGTCATCTGCTATATCAAAACCATCAATAGAGTACGCTGTGCCAGTAGCCGCGATAAAGCGTTCAACTACAAACCAACATCTACCTGAACGATTAGAGATAACATATCTGAACGATGAATCCCCATATGCTTGCTCAGTTATGGCAGGTGCCCATCCAGCTACCTTTTCAACCATCAGGGTTTGATACATGGCCATAGAACCATCTTGATTGGTTATGAATACATACCTGCCGCCAGATGAACGATTGTCTCTAAAGGATGCCATGCTTACAGGCTTCTTAATCAGATGGTCTGAGGTGGATGAAATCAGAACTGAAGAATAACCCAGCATGGCCTCGTCCCAGATGAGTGAGTAAACATCGTTTCCAGTAGTGGCGAATATTTGGTTATCAATCGTCACCGGCTGAATATCGGTCGACGGCGTATCATCCTGAAGATTCAGATAGAACTCTCTGGGGGTGATGGTTAGCGGCGAATTCATTGGGGTCGAGTATGAGCCAGCATTAGTATGTACCACCATGTTTTTAAACGGCGTGATAAATTTAATCTCGTTAGCTACGTCACTAGTTGGATACCAAGATATTGCATTGTCATCTAACGCCTGGGAGTCATCAAAATCATTGTAGTCATTAATCGAGCTGCCCCAAAGACCATTGGGCAAAAGCTCTGTGTTAGCGAAGAAGGCACGATTCTGGAAAGAGGAACAAACCCTGGGCCAGCCGCGCTTATCGCTCCAGGCAGGCTCTTTGAGGGATGAGAGTGTACCCTTGATTGGCGTTACAGCATCAAAGTCCTCTATCACATCGATATCGACTACCGTTGTACTGGTGAACGCTGTGATTCTAGCCGAACCGCCGCCCCCATCATACACGCCGCCTACATGCTCTACAGTGAATATGGCAGCTGATGCGGTTAGAGTAGTTGAGCCAGTGGTGGCGCCCGGTGTAAATGTAATGGCATCGTAGCCACCATCAAAATCAAATGTTGGAACGTTCTTGAAATCAACGTCCATAACAGTCCAGACATTAAGTGTGAACATATCTATTTGCCCAACACCTAGACTTGAGATTATGAATCTATTCTCGTTGTTTCTAGCTTCAACGGCTGATGCATAGACAGCCACAGTGTTAGCGCCAAAAGAACGAATGAAGTAGGTTCTATCAGGTAGCATCTGCGGTGTAGTCGTTGGCAGCGAGGTGCCTGCCTCAAACTTAGCTGGAAGTATGATGTCAGGGTCAATAGCAGTTGTTATTGTGAACGTGTTAATAGGGTCAGCTGTAAAGGCTGTGATAATGTTTAGCGGGTCAGAAGTTCTTACTAGCTCTACAGGGCGATGAAACCAACTTGTCAGTCTCAACTTGTCTTCAAGCACAGTGAAATCAATATTAGGAATGTCTTGGACAATGATTCCCGTGCCGCCAACTGTACCAACCAATCTATCTTCTAGGTAGATATCTACATTGTCGTCATACACTATGACCTGATAATCAGCTTCAGATAGATACTCAAACATAATCGGCTTGATTTCTACATATTCTGTCTGGGCAAGAATGGAGCTAAACCGAGTCCCAAAGCGCTTTCTTGCGCCACCTTGAGGGATTGGCAGAATATTAGTTGCTACCTTCAAACCCTTGGTATACGCATCCAGAGTTACCCTGGCATACATATTCGGGGAAAGTTCTCCACCCGAAAACCTGTCTTGCAGGTGATTCATGTCAGCCACCGACGAAGTCCCCCGTCACACGCTGAGAAGCATTTAATAATGGGAAACTGGCTTGTGAGTTTTGCGGTCTGTTTTGAGCATCTACAGCCATAGCTAAACCCATTTGATGGGAGCGCTTAGATTCGAGTACGTTGTAGTACTCTGCCTTCTGGGCATTAGACAAAGCTAGATAAGCGGCTATTTCAAATATAAAGTATTTAGTGAACCAGGCAGGAAGCCTGGAAATATCAGGAAGAAACACATCTTCCATATGCATAACACCTGTCCAATTAGTATAGAGTCTTGAGTTTTCAAATATCTCATACTGATAATTGTGGGGGTGCAAGCGTACTGTCTTCAGGTAACCAGGCGTAAGGATATAAACCGATTGCCACAAGTTTGTGAGCGGTGTTTCTTGGTTAATCTTGGTTAGCTGGGTAATTCTGGTTGCAAAGCGCCAAGTGTTCTCGGTCATGCTTGCTTCTAATAGAAAGTCGAAAGCCTGGGATGCTGAAATAATGAGGTCATCAGCGTCATCTACATCTAGTGTAATGATGGGCTTGTGGCCTACCAGGGTAATTGCGTTGGAAATAATTGCCACTTTTGTTAAACTCATGTGTCCCTCACTAAGGTTAAGGAGCCTTTTAATGATTCTTTGTAACGCGCCATTTTGCCAAAACCCCAAATATCATAAAAACGGGAAGTACCGCACCTGGTGCAAGCAGCACATCTCCGAACGTACCACATTCAAAGTTAAAGCCTACAAAGAGGTTTTCCCCTTATGGGCTGTAAAGCGCTGCAAAGTGCACGGGCTTCTAAAGTTGCACGAAACTTATCTTCACCGCCTCTCCAAAGATGCATCTTCCCTGCTATGTAAAAAATGCACTAAATCCTACATCAACAGTCGCTATGACCCTGAAAAAGAAAAGGTCAGAAATGCAAAAAGAGCCTCTCAAAAACGCAACCGTGAACTTAAATGCCTCTACGGCATAACTCTTGATGAATACAACAAGATGTTAAAAGGTCAGAACAACTCTTGCGC
>QNAF01000307.1 GCA_003641405.1 Candidatus Zixiibacteriota bacterium
ACTATCATGGCTGGGGTGGCGAGTCTCGGACGACACTTGTGCGATACACCAAGAAAACGCAAGCGCGCATACTGTCCTAATCTGAGACCACACCCAACCTAAAGTTAGCGCCTATGGGATCCTTGCCCTACAACTAGTATTCCCCCGACCGTCAGGCAGAGACGCCTGGCAGCACCACCATAATGGTCAGAACTCACAGCAAGCTGTGGGGCACCAAGCTGATAGCACGTGGGGGAGAGCAGAAGCAGATTGTCGGGGGGAGAGGATTTCTGTTCTCACCGAACAGAAATCTTCTCATCTCTAATATATTTCCGGTTCGCCTGAAACTATCTTCTGAAAACGATGGAAATCGCAGGGTACTCCGTCTCAACCATCATGAATGATAGTGCGAGCCAATCTGATGGGATCCAGGATATTCCCTCATGGAACGATTCGCCATCATAATTGGCAAAGGCAGCATATCGTTCATAGAGACTCGCTGTGATACTCGCTTGACCGTAAACCTCATCGAAATCCGGTACGAGCGTAGCCGCTCCAGTCGATAATCGCAGGCTAAAGACTTCGCTCGCTGCCCATGATTTGATCAATTGTACGTATACTGACTGATCACTTCCACCAGTCTGAACGCTGCCGGTGCCCAGTATGACGCCGGGTTTCCAGCCATTCTCTTTTTCCAATACCGGCTGAATTCTTACGTTCCAAAGAACTGTTTCGGTTCGAACGGCATACCCAATACCGGCATCAAGCCAACCAAGCACTCCGTACCTGGTGTTGAGTACTGTTCTCTCCTCGTCTGCGGTGGGAATACTCAACCCGGAGATCGTCACCGATCCTTGAGAGAGCAATGCCCCATCGTTGGCACCTGCCCCGGAACAAACGGGGCAGGAAGGTCCGCATTCTTGAGCAAAGGTTGTCCCCGCAAATAGTAATATCGCTAATAAACTCAGGCATATCTTGTTCATGTCTTTTCCTTTCAGGTAATGTGCCTATTTTGATTTGCTGCCGGTTTCGGCGCAAACCACCCGTAAAGAGCGGGAATCAGCACCAGTGTAAGAAACGTTGATGAAATCAATCCAAATACGACTACAACAGCCAATGGGCGTTGAACTTCAGAGCCCATGCCATGTGAGAGTAACAAGGGAACGAGTCCCAGAATAGTTGTCAGGGCTGTCATCAACACTGGCCGTAGTCGAAGCAAGCAAGCCTGCATAATCGCATCGACTACCGGAAGCCCATCGTCACGTAACTGGTTGATATGTGATACAAGGACAAGGCCGTTTTGTACGGCGATGCCAAACAGGGCTATGAACCCGACCGAGGCTGGTACTGACAAATACTCTCCGGTTATGAAAAGACCGAGGACACCACCAATCAACGCCAATGGTACATTGATAAATATCAAGGTGGCGCTTCGCAGGTTACCGAATGACATATACAATAGTAAAAAAATCATGAGGAACGTTATTGGGACAATGATGCTCAGCCTCGTCATTGCCCGTTCCTGATTCTCAAACTGACCGCCGTATTCCAGATAATAACCCGATGGCAGTTCGATCTTTTCCTTAATCTGTTCTTTGATATCGGCAACGACACTGCCCATGTCCCGACCGCGGACATTCCCGGAAATTATCCAGCGTCGCTGGTTTTTCTCACGGTTGATCTGGATCGGACCAATCAGGGTCTTAACTTCAGCCACTTGCACCAGGGGAACAAGAGCACCTTCTGATGTGTGGACAAGAATGTTACTGATTGATTCGGGGTCATCCCGATAGCTCTCGTCGTAACGCACATGAATTCCAAATCGTCTGGTATTCAGGAATACTTGCGACACAACCTCTCCACCGACGGCATGCTCAATGACTTCGAGTATCTCGGAGACATCAACACCGTAGCGGGCGCAAGCTTCGCGATCAGCGACTATCTGAACCTGGGGTTGTCCATAACTCTTCTCAGTGGAAAGATCAACAAGTCCTTCAACAGTGTGAATGGCTTCCTTGATCTCCTCCGCTTTGGTTCGAAGAGTAGTAAGGTCTTCGCCATAGAGCTTGATTGCCAGCTGTGTTTTTACGCCCGAGAGAAGTTCGTCAAACATACTCTGAATCGGCTGAGAAAACACAAGTTGCACCCCGGGGTATTCTGACAATGCTTCATTCAGTTCCTCAACAAGTTCTTCCTTGGAAGAATACTCCTTCCATTCTTCGTGAGGTTTCAGCATCACCTGAATATGGGCGAAATTTATCGGATGTGGATGACTACCGGCTTCAGGCCGACCTATCTTTGCAACTGTTTGCTTCACTCCATCGAATCCCATCACGATTCTCTCAAGTTTCATGATGGTCTCAGTTGCTTTCACGAGAGAAATCGAAGGAGCCATGGTGATATTGATTTGAATTGCACCCTCTTCCAGGGTTGGTATAAATTCAGTTCCAAGAAAAGGTATCAGGGACAAGGCGCCTGCAAAGACCAGCAAGGTCACAGCCAGTACCACTGCTTTGAAGCGAAGGACAGTCCTCAGGAATGGTTTGTATACACTCTTGAGGCCCCTGATAACCACGAACTCCTTCTTGTGTCCCTTCTTGAGTAGAAAAGATGACAGCACTGGAGAAAAAGCCAAAGCAGCCAGCAAAGATCCCAACAATGCAAACGTAATGGTAAATGCCATTGGCGAGAACATCTTACCTTCAACGCCTTCAAGCGTAAACAGGGGAAGAAAAACAATTATGATAATTGAGACAGAGAAGACAATGGGACGAGCTACTTCAGAGCAGGCTTTAACGATTATTTCGCGCTTGCTCATGTTCTTGAGTTTGTCATCTCCAAGAAGTCTATGGATGTTCTCTACAATTACAATCGATGCATCGCCAAGCATTCCGATAGCAATAGCAATTCCCCCGAGGGACATGAGATTAGCTGACATATCAGCAAGACTCATAAAGATTGCTGCAATCAGTGCGCAAACTGGAAGTGCCATGGCGACAATGAAGGCACTGCGAGCATTTCCCAGGAAAAGAGCTAAGACAAGGATGACAAGGAGAGCTCCCTTGAACAGAGCGTCCCTGACGGTATTGACAGCGTTGCCCACCAATGCGCTCTGGTTGTAGTAAGGGACTAACTCGACACCTTCAGGGAGGGATTCTTGAACAGCGGGTATCTTTTGGTTTAGTTCTGCAATGACATCCGAAGTATTGGTTCCGAACAGCTTCATAACAATGCCAGAGACTACTTCCTGCTCACCGTTGAGAGTAACTACTCCACGGCGGATCTCCTGACCGAAATCAACTTCAGCCACATCTCCAAGGCGAATCGGAGTGCCTCCGATGACTTTCAACTGGATATTTCGGAGATCATCCCTGCTTTCCAGTAAGCCGATTCCCCTGACGAGGTACTCCTCAGAGCCCAGAACTAGGAACTGTCCCCCGGCATTTCGATTATTGTTAGTAATCGCCTCCACGATGTCTTCGAAGCCAAGTCCGTACTTGTTAAGGGCATAAGGATTGATATTCACCTGATACTGGAGGACATGCCCGCCCATTGATAGTATTTCAGTCACACCGGGAACAGTCTGGAGCTGGTACTTGATCACCCAGTCATTGATTTCCCGAAGATACGTATCGAGTGGCTTCCCCTCGGTATTCACAGTGCTGTCGGCGAGGAGATAATACATGAACACTTCGCCCAGACCAGTAGAGATCGGTCCCAGGGCGGGTGGATCGTGCATTTCCGGAAGCTCAGCAGTGGCCCCGGCGAGTCGCTCGGCAACAATCTGACGGGCAAAGTAAATGTC
>QNAF01000308.1 GCA_003641405.1 Candidatus Zixiibacteriota bacterium
TCTCCGGCATCCAGCCCCTCAAAGTACTCGACAAACTCCTGAGAAGTTCCCACCCCCATGATTGCCAGACCCTTCTCTTGCTAGTCCAATCTTCCAATCATGTCCATGTTGATCATCATGGTGGCTTTGTCCCTGTCGACTGTCCAGTTGCGAACAAAGTGACTCGATCCGAGCAGTCCGGCCTCTTCACCTGAGAAAGCAATGAAGAGCAGCGAATGCCGCATGTTATCCATACGTGGGGCGAAACGACGGGCCAGTTCCAGTAACGCCGCCACTCCGGAGCCGTTGTCGTCCGCGCCACGGTGGATTTTCTTTTCCTTACCATGATATCTCGAAGCAGGTCCGCCCCAGCCGAGGTGGTCATAATGAGCACCGATTACGATTGTGCTTTCTGTCTGTCCCGGCAGGTACCCAATTACGTTGTAGCCGGTGTCGCGCACATGAACCAGGTTAGTCTCTCCGACCAGGCTGGAAATGCTCGGGCGGGAAACATCCAATCCGAGTTTCTCAAGTGCTCGGCGATGCAGAAGAACGATCGGGATGTCTTTGGCTTTGACGCGCATGACGCCCGTTGACCTTACTGAATCGTCATGCTTTTCAGGCGTTATAAAGAAGACACCGCCAGCTTTGTGCTCCAAAGCAGTACTGATTTTACTCGCTATCGAGCTGTATTGCTCCAGTGTTGTGTCTAACCCTGCCTCGGACTCCGGTGTAAATCGACGAACGAGCACAGCTTTGCCTTCAACATCCGTGCCCTCATAATCATTGTGAGAACTGTCATCGTTAATGATACCGTAGCCCACATCTATGATTTCGTTGAATTCGAAAGCAGCGTTGACCGAGTGAAACAACGGTTTGAAATCTTCCTCTGGTTCGAGCGGTTGACCGTTCATTTCAAGACGGTTCTTTGGTCCCATGTCGATTCGCTTGATGAAGTTGAACTCCTGCAGGTACGATCCCTCGCTCCCCTTTGGCTCGACTCCCAATCGTCGGAAGACAGAAGTTATATACTGGGCGGCTTTCCATTCGCCGGGTTCACCTACCTCGCGGCCTTCCAGAGAGTCCGAAGCCAGGATTACAATATGCCGAAAAACAGAATCCGGTGAGATTGTGTATTCAGTATCTGCCGAATGAACGACCTGTGCCGGCAGACAGAGTATTGCAAGCAAACAGAGCAGTCTCATGAAAATCCTTTCTTTTCCAAAGCGGACATGAAGTCCCAATATATCCTTTCACGCGGTTGGTGTCAGTTGGTTTCAGAGTTTGGACGGCTGTCTATCAATCGCGACCTTTTCACGTTTTTTCTTGCCAATCCAACAGGTATTTCTGGATTATACATTATGTTAACTGAGTTGATTGAGCGTTTTCCATTGCTGAGGGGGTTGCTGGATTTCGCGTTCCCGCCGCTGTGTTCGGGATGCGGAGAGTTCTGCGAGCATCCCAGCAGCGTGTGCGAGAAGTGCCTGGCCCAAATTGAGTGGTTTGATAAGCCGTTTGTGCTGGGTGAGTTCGGTGTAGCAGCCTGGGAAGAGGCTGCGCTAAGAGACCCTGGGTTGCTTCCGCTGTTTGCGGCCGGGGACTACGTTGATCCACTCAAGAGGGTTATCATCGACCTTAAGTTTAAGGGGGTGACTTCTTCGGTCTTCCTGTTGGCCGGAAAGTTAGCAGAGATACACGAGGATGAAGTGCGGAAGCTGAAGCCGGATATCTTGGTGCCGATACCGCTGCATCCCAGCAGAGAACACCATCGGGGCTATAACCAGGCGACACTTCTCGCCGATGAGTTGGCTGTACTTCTGGAGATTCCGGTCAGGGAAGATCTGCTTTTGCGCATTAGGAAGGGTCGTCCACAGGCCAAACTGAGCGAATCCAAGAGGGCGAAGAACATCAAGGGCGTGTTTGCTATTGACAGAGAGTATGATAGCGAGGGATTAAACGTCATACTGGTGGATGATGTTGTAACCAGCGGGCGGACGATTCTTGAAGCTAAGGTAACACTTGAACGAAGCGGCTGTACCGTCGTCGGATGCATGGCGATAGCGCACGGGCTATAGATGTCTAAGTCTGAATTCACAACTGCGTTAGAGGACTTTCTCGGACATTTGAAACTTGAGCGAGGTCTCTCGGATAACTCAATTTCTGCCTACCGAACGGATCTCAGTGAACTCTCTGCACAGTTGGGCCGGTTAGCCATCCGGAAGGTGACGCCCTCGGATGTAAACGTCTTTTTCGGTCTACTCATGAGAAAAGGCCGCCGCCCGGCAACACTGGCTCGCAAGCTTTCAAGCGTGAAGCACTTTTTCGAATATCAGAAGGAACGTGGTCAGATTGCCGAGAATCCGGCTTCGGGGTACCGTGCACCAAGGATTGTCCGGTATCATCCAGACTACTTGTCAGCTTCCGAAATCGAGGGGATCATCAAGGCAGCCGAGAAATCTGGACAGCAAGAAACCCGTGACCGGGCTATCATTGAGCTATTGTACGGCTGTGGCCTGAGAATTTCAGAGCTGATGGGGCTGAAAGTCAGCGATATTGAGTTTGAAGCCGGGTTTATTCGAGTGCTGGGCAAGGGGGGCAAGCAGCGATTGGTCCCACTGGGAGCGTATGCAGCTAAAGCACTTGGACTGCATCTGGAATCGACCGAGCCCTCTCGGAAGATCGGCTGTCCGAGCCTCGTATTTGTTAATCTGAGGGGTATGAAGTACTCGCGGGTGGGATTGTGGAAGATCGTCAAGCGGCTGGTGCTCAGAGCCGGAGTCGCCAAAGCAGTGACGCCGCATACGTTCCGCCATTCTTTCGCCACGCATCTGCTTGAGGGGGGCGCCGATCTGCGTACTGTGCAGGAAATGCTGGGGCATGCCGATATTACGACTACTGAGATTTATACACGAGTTGATCGAGAATATATCGTTGCAGAGCATAGAAAACATCACCCTAGAGAACTGGCCGGTTTCAAGCGAGGAGAACGCAAAGAGTAGATCGGTATGTCATTTTGCCATCAAGCAGACCGGCGTTGAGCTCGATTTTCGCCTTCAGCGCTACTTCTCAGATCGCGAACTGTCCCTGCACTTCTTCGATACATTCTCAGAACTGGTCCGTATTTGTCATCGCTATCCCGTCAATGCTATCATAATTGGCGGCAAGTCGGATTTCTACAAGGAGATTGAACTTGTTCGGTCAGTCAAAGACAACATTCTGCTGGCGATCATTCCGGTAATCCTGTTTCATCCCGAGCCGGATATGACTACTGTCGTAGCTGCTTATGAGAGGGGGGCTGATGAGTTCATATACGGTGAGTGTGTTGACAGGCTGGTACAGGTGAGAATCGAGCAGGCGATTCGCCGAAGTGAGAGAGATCTGTCTGTAAATCCATCCACTTCGCTGCCTGGACCCGCGACTATCGAACAGGAGATCCACCGTCAGATCAAGCGTGGAGATTGCTTTGCTGTTTGTTATGCCGACCTGGACAATTTCAAACCTTACAATGACTACTACGGCTATGCCTACGGGGACAGGATTATCAAGCTGACCGGACGGATTCTCAGAGACGTGGTATTTGATCTTTGCCCCGAAGGGTTCGTCGGTCACATTGCAGGCGATGATTTCATCTGTGTTGTGTCACCGGACGTAGTGCACGATGTCTGCAAGTGGATTATCAAGTGTTTTGATGCCTTCGTAAGATACCGCTACGAATCAGTTGATCTGGAACGCGGCTATATCGAGACGGAAAATCGCAAGGGTGAGATGGAGCGATTCCCAATCCTGTCGATTTCAA
>QNAF01000309.1 GCA_003641405.1 Candidatus Zixiibacteriota bacterium
CCTGCGTAGCGGCTATCAACTGGATGTCATCGAGCGTGACTCCAGCGTCGCTTAGAGCCTGCTGGTAAATGGGCACTATGGCCTTGAGGTGCTCGCGGGAAGCAACTTCCGGTATTACACCCCCGAATTTGGAATGGACAACCTGAGAGAGGATAATGTTCGAGAGTATCTCGTGGCCATCGCGCACAACGGATACCGAGGTCTCGTCACAGGAACTCTCAATCCCCAGGGTTAGCATGAGAATCATCCACGATGGTTACTGAGTCAACCGAAATGCGCTTCACGCGGTATCCTGCCGGACAGTCCAACTGAACGGCAGTCCACCCATTGTCCCCTTTTTGACGGTAGTCGACCGACACAGTAAGATTGTTGAAACTAAGTTCGTCGATAGTTTCCGGCGGGCCGGTTATCTCGGCGCGGATGTGATCCGGCTCAACGCGAAGTCTCACAGAAGGCGGGGCATTGAATATCACTACCGGCAGCTTGTCGAATACTCTTGTTTTGATCGGAACCACAGGGATAGTGACGGTTACGGAGTCCGGTTCCACTCGCAGTCCGTATCTTGGTGGCGGGAGCACAGCCAGTCGTATTACGACTGTGTTTCGCAATCCTTCCAGCGTCCTTTTCTCCGTAAACACCGGCCTGGCTCCACCCAGCATTGATCTTGGGCCGATCAATTCCACGCTGGGAGGGTCAATAATCACCGGCTGACTGACTGCAAAACCATCATCGGCAGAAGTCTGCAAATCCGCCCTGATAAGAACATCCGCTGAAGATTCAATGTCGATGTCAAGCTGAGCCGATGTGGGCGAGATGACTTCGTCGAGTGAGATATCAGCCGTCTGGAAAGCCAAGAATGTCGTCGCCGACGTGAGGGACAGTGTGTATCTTCCCGCTTGATACTGGTTGGCACTGAGTCTGAGCCCCCGGTCTCGCCATTTTTCGCGAAGGAGTTGCTTGCCGGTTGCCGACACTGTCACCAGCACGGAGTCGGGAGGGGGTTTGGAGAGAGCCAGCCCTTCGTTGAGACTGACTTCCGTGACTGGGAGTTTCAGTTCATAATGATATTCCTTCTCAGTGGCCACATGAAGCCAGATGAGGAAGCCTATCACGAAGGCTGCGACCTTGATCCAGAAGTTTTCCAGAAGCCATTTCATAGTCAATACCGGCGTCGATTACTCAGTCACACCGCAACGCACCATCGCGCACAGTTAGTCTCATAGTACAAAACACAAGGTCACGGATCAACATGATATTATGATTAGTAGGTTGTTGGAAAAGTGACATCGGATGTGCATACCCAGTCCACAGTGCTGCCAGGTGTCTCTGCCTGGCAGTCGTGCGAATCCGTAGAGGCGTCAGGCAGGGACACCTGACACCACCGCATAACACAAGGTCACGGATCAACATGATATTATGATTAGTGTCGATGCGGATCGTCTGTTTCAGTCAACGCGGTCCGGGTTGTTCCAGAGAAAGCGGGTCAGGCCGCGATCAGTACCGATCCAGACATAATCTCCGTCCATCAGCAATGCCAGGACATTGTCTGACGCCAGACCATCATCGGTTGTGAACTCCCGACTGAACGGACCGTCTGCGTCCCAGAAGATCAGTCTCATGCCGAGATCCGATGCTACCGCGGATACGCTGTCATTGGCGACGAGCGGGCGACTATCCGTGCAGCTTCTGCGGTCTCGATAGGCAGAACTCGCGGCAGTTTTCGTGTTTAGCCTCACGACTCCTGCGTCAGAGGTGAACCAAAGGCAGTTTTCCGACTTCTCGATATCGTAGACTGTGGAGAAGAGCACTAACTCAGGGTCCTGATATCGCTGCAGGCGGTCGGTGGCGGGAGAATACCGGAAAGCGCCAGCAACAGAGGCAATCCAGAGACTGGAGTCAACCGGTTCGAGGTCTAAGACCGGGTGATCGAGAAACGTACCGGGACGAATATGCCCGACAGAGTCAGTCACCAAGTCGATCAGTATCAAACCTGTCGCTGTTCCGACGTAAAGGCCACTACCCAGAACCGCCAGTGACAGGACGTTGTCATCGGGCAAACCTCGCCGATGACTAATCTGCCTGTCGACAGTCCAGCCCTCACGTTCAATCAGATAGATGCCGTGCGGAGTACCTACAAACAGGTTTTCTTCATCGGCGGCAAGGCAGTTGACATCTTCAGCGGGAAAAGAGCCAAACAGGCCAGACTCAACATAGAAGAAGCTGTTTTGCTCCGGATTGAACGCCGTAAGGCCTGTGCGAAAATCGCCGAAAACGGCTCCGGAGACCCAGATTACCGTGTCGTCCGGAAGGATGGCATTGACCCGCTTCTGGAGCAACCCATACGGCAGCAGTTTCATATTTCCGGATGTCGGATGAGCAGTGGCTGGTCCGAACCCCCAGGTTCCTATCCACAGCGTTCCAAAGCCGTCGTCAACTACATCGCTAATACTCCAGGAACGACCGTGGATATCTATGAATCTTCCGTCGCCCATGTAGTTGGCGTTGAAATCCGGTATGAGATGGTCGGGTACATCGATGTGATGGTTGTCGTTCCTGATAGTGGGTAGCTCGAAGATGGGGAGCCAGGAGTCGAACAGTTGATCGTATTCGTAGTAGCCGATATCCGTGCTGATGCAGAGCTTATCGTCGAAAGTATTAACCCAGATCTCTGTGGCTGTCTCGTTTTCCATGCCACGTGCCCCGGTCAGTGGCTCATCCCACTTCTGGTCGATCTGAGAGTACCGTATAATTCCGCCGTTGGTAGCAAAGTATACGTGGTCCATAGAGGCCGTTACCGAGTACACGAAATCGAAGTTGGCGTATGTTACGGCCTGGTCTTTCAGGCGCTCAGCCAGGACAGGTTGAATGAATGCAGCGGTCAACATCACCAGGAGCATTATGGTTCTTTCGGCACGTTTCATTCTTTGTGTCTGTCCAGGTAGTCCAGTGTTGAGGACACGAGCAGCGCCGTAGCATGTACCAGTGATTTTTCGTCTGCGATGAACTCGGGAGAGTGCCAGGGTTTGTCGGCGCCGATTTTCTTGTTGCCGATCCCCACCCGGAACATGGCTCCCGGAACCTTCTGAACGTAGCAGGCGAAATCCTCACCGCCGAGTGTGGGCTCAATTTCCACAACCCGGTTCTTGCCGAAAAGGCTCTCGTAGTTGTGTGAAAAGAGGCGATTGGTTTTGATGTCATTATAAAGACCGGGATAGCTTGCGATATCACTGATCTCAAACGTGGCACCCCGAGCACGACACACGCCACCAACGATTCTCCGTATTATGCGCGGCAAACGCTTGAGCATTTTTGCCGATAGGGTTCGCACCGTGCCGACCATTCTTACTTCATCAGCGATGACATTGCGAGCACTGCCGCCTTCAATCTTACCAATTGACACAACGATAGGCGATAGCGGGTCCGTCTCACGAGAGACTATCTTCTGCAGCGAATCGATTACTTCAGCCGCCGTGACGATAGCGTCAACACAGGCATCCGGACGACAGACGTGGGCACTCTTACCTCTGATAATCAGATCAAAGTCATAGACCCAGGCCATGGCTGCGCCGTCACGCAGGCCGATCTTTCCCACCGGGACGAGAGGGTCAACATGAAGTCCGAATATCGTCGCTACCCCGTCAAGGGCGCCATTCTCGATCATCGGTAAGGCACCGCCGGGCGGCATCTCTTCTGCCGGCTGGAATATGAATCGCACATTGCCATTGAGTCTGTCCCGCCAATCTGCCAATATTGCCGCCACACCAAGAA
>QNAF01000310.1 GCA_003641405.1 Candidatus Zixiibacteriota bacterium
CGCCGGTTCCGATCAAGCCTCGTGAAGAGAACGATTTCCGGTTCCGGGTCGATGACCTTGAGAAACTAGTGACACCAAAGACGCGCATTATCATTCTCAACTCGCCAGAGAATCCCACCGGCGGGCAGTTGACATGGGAAGATCTTGTAGCAATCTATGAGATTGCAAATAAGCATGATCTCTGGATCATCTCCGATGAGATATACTCACGAATCGTTTACGACACTGAGTTCAAATCTATAGCGGCCATTCCGGGGGCGCTGGAACGAACGGTGGCAATCGACGGATTGTCCAAAACCTACGCCATGACCGGATGGAGACTGGGATTCGCTTGCATGCCCAAGAAACTTGCGGATTACTTGTTCACTCTCTCGATCAATGCCTTTTCGGCCACGGCCACTTTTACACAGCACGCAATGATTGAGGCTCTTAACGGTCCGCAGGATGACATCGACAAGATGGTAGCCGAGTTCAGACGCCGCCGTGATGTCATAGTGGATGGTCTGAACGCGATTGAAGGTATTTCCTGCTTGAAGCCGGAAGGCGCGTTTTATGTATTCCCAAATATCACTGGCACCGGTCTCAGCTCCGATGAATTCGCAGATATGGCGCTGGAGCAAGCCGGAGTAGCCTGTCTCGCCGGTACTGCGTTCGGTGATTATGGTGAAGGGTATGCCCGCTTTTCCTATGCCAATTCAATAGAGAACATTGAGATGGCACTTTCGAAAATCAAGAATGTGCTGGCGACCGTAAGCCGCTGACACATTCTTTCATGTACGAGTGTGAAACCGGGTCTTGTGCCCGGTTTTTTATTGATTGGAGTGTTCTTTTCGACTACGATCAAGACATGAAGTGTGCTTTCGTGACGACCAATCTCCTGGATATGTGGAGCAGACCGCAGTTCAACAGTGAACGGGTCAGCCAACTACTGTTTGGTGATCTCGTCCAGACCGGACTTGTTCGCAGTGGGTTTGTTAAAGCAACGCAACCTGATGGATACGCTGGTTGGATAGATAGACGCTTCTTGATTGAGATCACCCGAAAAGAGTATGGCCTGCAGATTGGCAAGGCTAATTCCGTGGTGGCAGCCCGGCAGGCGAAGCTGTACACGGTCAAGCAGACGTCCTCGGAGGCGCCGTACTTCGTCTACTACGGCACGCGTCTGAAAGTCGTATCTCGTCGCAATGGATTCGCAACAATATCCCTGCCTGATGGAACAAGGGTCTGTCTTAAGTCGCAACCAATTGTGCCGATTAGCGGTAGAAAGGTCAGACAGGTCAATCCTGCTCGGCTTGTCGCTGAGGCCAAAAAGTTTCTTGGCGTGCCGTACCTCTGGGGCGGCATATCGCCGGCTGGGTTTGACTGTTCAGGTTTCGTCAAAGCAGTGTTCGGTAGATTCGGAGTCTACTTGCCAAGAGATACAAAAGAGCAGATTAACCGCGGTGTCGGGATCGCCAGGGAAGACATCCGGTCAGGCGATCTGTTGTTCTTTAAGCGACATATCGGCATAGCTCAGAATCGGGTTTTATTTGTGCACTCGTCTGTTGGCGGGGGGGGAGTTCGAGTCAACTCGCTCTTGAGTACAGACGACAACTATCGACCTGACCTCGATCGAAATTTTGCGACAGCCAGGAGGATTCTGTGATCGATGTTAAAACAATCAGAGTGTCGTTACCACTGAAAACTAAATTCACAGTAGCCAGGGGGGAAGCCGATCATAAGATCAACGTCATTGCTATCCTGAATAACCGTTACAGCGGTGAGGCGGCGGCATCGGTGCAGTACGGCCCCGATATCGAGACAATAGAGGCGGGCCTTCGGAAGGGGATTGGTTTTCTCAAGCGTCGTAAGAAGTTTAATCTCAAAACACTCGATGCCATCAACGGCTACAACATTCACCCCATTGCCCGGTCCGCACTCATGGCCATGGTGTTGAATTATCTCTCAGGTGAATCCAGACGATATCCTTGGGAGGTTCTGAATCTGGGCACCCCGGTCGGTATTCGAAACTCCATAACAATCAGCATCGACGAGCCAGCCAGGGTGATCAAAGCCATCAACGCCAGCGAGTACCCTATCGTAAAAATCAAGATGGGCAGCGACTACGACGAGACACTGCTCACACAGCTTGATCAGATAGGCGGCAAAGAGATTAGAGTAGACGCCAATGGTGGCTGGTCGAGTGAAAAGGCCGAGGAGATGATTTTCCATCTCAGCAAACATGGCATCAGTGTGATCGAACAGCCTACGGATATCGCGCATATCGCTGACTGGCAACACCTGAAAGGGAAGAGCGAAAACGTCGAGCTAATCCTTGATGAGGAAATGAATTCGCTTGAGGATTTCGAGCAGTATTCCGAGTTTGTCGATGGTGTGAATATTAAAATGGAAAAGAGCGGCGGGATTCTCGAAGCAATCAGGATTGCTCACAAGGCTCGAGATGAGAAGAAGAAGGTGATGCTTGGCTGTATGGTCGAGTCCTCAGTTGGTATCGCCCAGTCTGTGTACATGTCCTCACTGGCCGACTATCATGATCTGGACGCTCCCCAGTTGTTGGTCGATGACATCGCCCAGGGGATCACATACGACAAAGAGACAATTCACGTTGACCACGAAATCATTGGTGGCCCGTCATTGAAAAGGGATGTGATTGAAAAATACATCCAGGAATAATCGGTGTTGCCGCGTTATCGCATGCATCCTGCACGCGCTCGTTCTGTTGCTTTTCGGTATTAGTGCAACGGCTGAAGAACCCTCTATTCACGTTGTTTATCCCAAACCTGACCAGGTTGTCCATGCGATCAATTCCACATTCATTTTCGGGCACGTTCGAGGTGAATTCGAGGACAAGTCGTGGGTTCTGCAGATCAACGGTCACGATGTCGAAGTGCACCGCGATGGCGGTTTTCTTGCTTTTTTACCTGTGTCACCGGGGGAGTTCTGCTTTGACTTGTCGGTTGCAACAGACGTTCTTGCGACGCCAATCGCCAGGACCGAGTTGAGGGTCCTTATCCCTGAGCCGGTACAGTCACTATCCGACGATACTCTTCAGATTGCAGGTGACTATGCTCCTCCACGGGGCAACCTGGTTCTTGCAACCGGCGATGAACTGCCAATCTGGTTTCGGGGGACTCCCGGATGTCGTGCCTGGTTCTCGATCCCGGGTGTAATCGACTCGATCCCCATGGCGGAGACTCAACCTCGCCAGCAGCCATACTGGGGAGAGTCGGTATTCGGCGCCGGAGCGGTTCCGGAATCAGTTTTGGTGAGAGGGATTTACAGTGGTTTCTATGTTGTGCCGGAGTCGGTCTCGGTTATCGATGAGAGTGTAGTCTACCATCTTACACCACCATCAGCGGACAGTGTGCGTTGTCGCTTGGAATCAAGTGAGTTGCAGCTATCAGTTGGAACTGTACTGCAATGGCAGGAAGCAATTATCGCCGGTGGCATCGAAATACCCAGCGACTATTGCATCAGCATGAATCGACCGGACTACCCGTTCTGTGTGAGATTCAAAGATTCAGTGCAGATCATCAGGCACGGACCTCGCAAAGGATATTTCGCGATCTTCCAGCCGGAAGGAGTGGAAGCACTCGCAGTCGGCGCTGAAGGCGGCTGGTACCGAGTACAGCTTTCTCACTCGCAATTCGCATGGGTTGACTCGATGTCAGTTGAGCGGCTTCCCAAAGGGTTGACTCCGCCGAAATCATATCTAACGTCACTGCGAACCTACAGCGACAAGGATGGTGTAACAGTCAAG
>QNAF01000311.1 GCA_003641405.1 Candidatus Zixiibacteriota bacterium
GAAATAATCGAATTATTCAGTCTCAAGATTCCTGCCATTTCGAAATCATACTGACCTCCGGTACCGGCTTTAATCTCCGATGATTTCATATCAAAACGTCCTGTACTTTCTACTATATTGTGAATACCACTGGAGTGTATAGTCACAAGCGAGTTATCCACATCGATATACCCCCCGGTGGCGTGAATATCCCCTGACAGATCTATTTTCAACCTGGAAACAGTATCACCATCAGAGATTGACATCATTGGTATCTGGTCGAGTATAAACCTGCGGCAAAGAGAAAGCGTTTCTCCGCTCACGGAATCGATAAACCTGACGACAATATCAGCTCCCCGGTTTGCCGTGTCGGGCACAGAAAGACTCAAGTGTACATAAACAGTTCCATATGGCACAATATAAAAGGAATCAGGCGATATCGTAACCTGCCATGATGGAGGAGCTGTGACCTCGCTATATAAATACGCAAGATTGCGAGAAGTGAATTCCAGGGAAAGGTCCACATCAGAATTCTTGTCCACATAATAGGAACCCAAATCATATTTAAACAAAAGATTTACTTCGCCAGAATCAGCAAATTCAGTAACGATAGTTTGAAGGGCATTGATCTCATCGAAAGAAACAGAATTAAACGCCCACAAAGTAATCAAACTGTCACCGGGCGCTAACATTACAATTTCCCCAACACCAAATTGGAAGAGACCTGTAATTTCATCATAGCTGCCAGAGAGATAATGAGGATATCCCATTTTCTCAATTCGATCGATTCGCACCAACCGAGCCCGGGACGAATTATTACCAAGAGTAATACCTATCATATAACCTGTTCCAACGGGCAGCAGGTTGTATTCTAGCCAGAGGTCATCTTCAAAGATCCTGTGTCTCAATGGCAAGCGAGCCATGTATCCTCGAGATTTCAGCACGGCAACCGCTGTATCAATTCCTCCATTGCCGTCGTTAACGCTGAAAATCGCAAAATGGGGTCCAATGTGTCCTTTATCAACCGCCCATGTATACACGGCCGTTGTCTCATCTACGCTCGACAAAGACCCGCCTGGACTTTGGAGGATCTCAAACACCAGTGAGTCACAGCCCTCTCTTGCTTCCGGATCGTGGGCATAAAGGACTATCTGGACGGTATCGCCATAAGTGACTGCAAAACTATCAGCCGACAGTTCAAGGACAGGAAAATGATTCACATCGTTCACCGTGATGGACAGGGTAACGGTGTCCTGGAACGTGCTATCGTCGCTATCTATTGCCACGAAGTAGACGCTATAGCTTCCTGCTTGATCACAGGCCGGGATGAAAAGGAAGGTGCCCGTCCCATCACCGTTGTCCGCGAAACTGGAATTGTCGGGGAGCGGGCCCGATTCAAGGTGCGGAGGAACGCCGTCGGGATCGTGGGCCACAACGAGGACCTCCAGCGTATCTCCCTCGTCCACCGTCTGCGGAGGAATTGAATCCAGATAAGGCCTCTGATTGCCTGCATCGAACACCGTAATGACGACGAGCTCGCTATCGGCGAGTCCGCCGTCATCGGCAATGAAGTAAACATTGTACATCCCCGACTGCGTGTAATCCGGAGTGAAGAAGAAGACGCCGGTGTCATTGCCCAGATCCTGGAAGGAAGCATTGTCGGGCAGGGGAGTTGCATAAAGGTTGAGCCTCGTGCCGTCGGGATCGTGGGCAGACACGTTAAATGTGAGGGTTTCTCCCTCGACAACCGATTTCGGACCGATCGAATCGAGCACCGGGGACCTGTTCGTGTTGTAAACCAGCACGCTAAAGAAAGTGGTATCGCTCAGTTCCCCGTCACTCGCATACAGCCAGAAGCCATGGATACCAGCGGCATTATAGTCTGGGGCATAGAAGAATGTGGCTGTGCCGTCGCCGTTATCGGTGAAGCTCATATTTGGAATAGTCGGATAGATCCACAGCCAGATCGAATCGTTATCGGGATCGTGAGCCGTAATGGTCAGGATCAGGGTGTCTCCCTCGTTCGTGTGCTGTGTGGGTATGGAATCTATCTCGGGCTTCCTGTCGACATTATTGACGACTATCGTTACGACTCCCGTGTCTGAAAGCAGGCTATCATCAGTGGCAATGAAGATCACATCGTAAACTCCAGCCTGGAAATAATCGGGATAGAAACTAAAGGTCATAGTGCCGTCCCCGTGGTCTTCGTATTCGGAATTGGCAGGGGCTGACTCCACCGTGAAGAAG
The DNA here is from genome assembly GCA_003641405.1 of Candidatus Zixiibacteriota bacterium. Classification (GTDB taxonomy): domain Bacteria; phylum Zixibacteria; class MSB-5A5; order GN15; family FEB-12; genus B22-G1. The sequence continues at coordinate 2,227 of QNAF01000311.1, forward strand.
ATCGAATCTCCCTCAACATCCGTGGCACTCACATCAAAAGTGAGTGTATCGGATTCACGCACATACTGCGTATCTGAGGGCACGTTGATGACAGGAGGATGATCGCCGCTCTCCTGGACAGTAATGGTCACTACCTCTGTATCGGCCGAATCGAGGTCTGTGGCGATAAAGGTAACAAGATAACTGCCAGACTGCACATAATTCGGTGTGAAGAGAAAATCTCCACTCCCATCTCCATTATCGACAAAACTAGCGTTTTCAGGAAGGTCCTCAGCAACAAGCACCAGGGAGTCACTGTCAGGATCAAAGGCATGAACGGTAAACTGAAGGGTCTCGCCTTCCATAACATTTTGGGGCCCAATTGAATCGAGAACTGGCGCATGATTGCCGGCCTCGAGCACCTGTATGGGAACTACCTCAAAATCGCTAAGCTTGCCGTCACTCGCAGTGAAAGTGACGGTATAAATACCGGCCTGCCAGTAAGCAGGTGCGAAGAAGAAAATGCCCGTATCGTTGCCGAGATCCTGGAACGAAGCGTTTTCGGGCAACGTATCTACAGAGAGCACAATGGAATCCCCATCGGGATCGTAGGCTGTGATAGTATCAACAAGGGTATCCCCCTCGTTGAGCACATAAAACCCGATGGAATCGAGGACCGGTGCCCTATCGACATCGATCACCGTAATCTTAACCCGTTCATAGTCAGAGAGCTGAGGAGTGTCGGCGTCAGCGCACACAAAGGTGATGTTATAAACGCCGGCCTGGTTATAGTCAGGAGCAAATACGAAGTCGCCCGTTCCATCCCCGTTATCGGTAAAGCTGGCATTTGGCGGGATGCTCGTCACCGACAGATAAAGCGGGCCTCCGTCAGGATCGGTGGGATCTGTGGCATGCACGTGGATCACAAGGGTATCGCCTTCATTAACCATCTTGTCGCCTATGGAATCGATAACCGGAGGCTGGTTGACGTCTATCACCGTTATGGCCATATCCCCCCTTCCTGTAAGGGGAGGATCCCTGTCGTCACGGGCATAAAAAGTGACGTTTTTCACACCGGCCGAATAATAATCGGGGACATATGTAAAAGATCCAACGCCATTCCCGCTATCCACAAAGGTCGCCCCTTCGAGAGTCGGGTAGTACCACATCATGGTCACGGAATCCCCATCGGGATCGTGAGCCATTATGTGAACAACCAGGGTCTCTCCCTCACTAACGGTCTGGTCCACCAGAGAGTCAAAGACAGGTGCATGGTTACCGCTCTCTCCCACATCTATCTCCACCACCACCGTATCCGCCAGTGCCGGCGTCCTCATGTCATAACCTATAAACCTGACATAATACACTCCCGCCTGGTCATATCCAGGCACCCAGCTGAATGTACCAGTAGCCGGATTCCCCGTATCACTCACAAAACTCGCTCCACTCGGCAGATCCTCTGCCACCAAATACACCATGTCACTGTCACAACTGTCCGGATCACTGCATATCACGTTGAACTCCAAAGTCTCCCCCTCCGCCACACTC
>QNAF01000312.1 GCA_003641405.1 Candidatus Zixiibacteriota bacterium
AGGATATTGTGGACCAGGAACCGGTGGATTCGACCGTTGCCATCCTCGAACGGATGTAGAAGCACGAAGCCGTATGCTACAACCGCGGCATGGATAACGACAGACACTTCGCCTGCGTTCATGCGCTTGTGTGCGGCGATCAGGCCATCCATCAGGTCAGCAAGATCCTCGGGTTTAGGACAGACGAAGTGTATCTTCTCTTTTTGCCAAGCTACCGTTTCGCCGACGTAATTCTGGCTCGTTCGGTAGTCGGAGGCACCAAAGCGTGAGTCGACGATGCGGTTGTGCAGGTCGATCAACCGTGCTTTCTCACAGAAATCCTCGGCTTCCGCCAGGCGAAGCAGTGACACGAAACGCTCAGTCCTTGTCGAGCTTGGCTTGGTGTGTTCAATCTCAAAAGATGATTTCGTCTCTTTGGTGTAGAGGTAATCTATTGCCCGTTTCAATAGTTCCAGGGGGTAACCGGAGACGACTTTCCGACAGCGCCCGGGAAGGTCGGCTTGTTCGAAACCTTTTAGGGTATCGGTTCGTCTCACTGCCGGACAAAACCGGCTGTCTCCCAACAAGTTGTTGTTGATGCGTTGGCGGCGAACGCGACGGGGCTCGGCTACGGTGTAGTATCGCTCGGGATCAAGCAGGTCGACATAATTGCCCCGATCCAAGTCTTTGAGCGGAAGAGTTTTGCCTGTAAGAAACTCGTACAAAAACCATAGCCGGCGAGCGTACTTTCCGGTAGGTCTGGTCCGAATATAATCAAGGAACTCTTTCTCTTCAATCTTCTGAAAAAGAGCGGCGAGTATGCCGAGATTGGTGCCGTCGTATTTGAGTGCGAACTCAAGATGGTCCCCCAATGTATCGCCGGGCCAGTACCTGAAAGGATAAATTTCTTCGACTGAATCTTCTCTTGATGTGACCCGGCGCATTCCACGTGTCGCCACCCAAGAGGTATGCCAATTCGGGATGACATCGAGCTCATAGCGATCAATGAGCGCTGCATAGCCTGCTTTTTTCAGTACGTTTTGATTTTGGCCATTGCCAGCCATTTCGTCAGTTCCTTCCATTCGGGCCTGTATACAACGGTCCGATAGACGGAAAAATGACTACAGCAACAGAATTATAATTACAATCTGCCTGGTGTCAATAAAAATAATTACAATAGACAAAATCCATATGGAATCTGCTGGTTCGTTTAGGTGATTAGAAAAACTGTTATATCTACGAAAAAACGATTACGGCAGGCATAACTCCAGAAATAACGCTTTTTCCAGCATGACGTCTCCTCTCGGGACATAGCGTAAAAACCACGAATTCGACCACGCTCGAAGAAGGTACCCGGTACACTGGAGAGGACGCGTGGCAGGAAGGACCGACCTGAGTTATTTCAAATTGGTACTGTGAAACGCATTGTACACCATGATAACTGCAGCCAACCAGTTGGTGTAGGCAAAGAGCTTCTTCAGATTCTTCGGCTTCGTTTTCAGCGCGAAGCGTCCTCCAAGGAGTCCCCCAACGATGGTCACAAATGCCAATGGGACGGCGACTTCGGGGTGAAAATCTCCGCGCGCCGCATGTCCGGCAAAGCCCATCAGGGCGGTACCGGCGACGAGTACGGATGCAGTTCCCACGGCCACGCGCATGGGCACCGCGCACGCCAGCACCATCAACGGTACCAAGAACGAGCCGCCAGAAACCCCCACCATGCCGGCGGCAAAACCGACCAGCAGGGTCACGGGCAGCGCCACCAGCAGGTTCACGCCGATTGTGGTGTCACCGACTTTGACAGTGACAACGCCAAGTTTCTTGTCGCCAAGCGCCTTCTTGCCTTCCGATACGGGTATCAGCATCGCGGCCCCGGACACAAACAGCATCACAGCGAAGATTAGCTTCAGGGAAAAGCCACTGAACACGTGGGAAAAATATCCGCCGGCCAAGGCGGAAAGAGCGGTGGAAACGCCAATGAGCAGCGCCAGCGGCCAGGAGACGGACTTGTTCTTGTGGAAAACGACCATGGCCGCCACCGCGGCGGAGAAGAGGATGAACTGGCCAGTCGTGGCCGCCTGATGTATCGGGATTCCGGACATCGCCAGAATCAGTACATAGAAATTCCCGCCGCCTTTGCCCACCATGGTCATCAACACCGCGACCGCGAAGATGAGACCACCCACTATGATGGTTGTCCACATCGATTAGTGCTCCTAATGTTCGGCCTCGAGCACATCGACAACTTTCCCCGGCTTGAGCGCCTCTGCAAGAACAGTGTACCCACCCTCGATGATGCGAGCTTCTGAAAAACCCTGCTGCAACAGATAGACGAAGGCAATGGCCGATCTGACCACCGCGGAACAAAACACTGCAATAGGCTTGTCCCTCGGGATCTCGTCTATCCTTGCGGGCAATTGGTCGAGCGGGATGTTCAAGACCTCGATGTTGCAATGATGCTTCAACCCGAACGACAGTGTGGCCACCTCCTTTTCCGAGCGAACATCTAGAAGCACTGCCTTGTCCATGGCCAGGAACTTCTCGGGCGTGATTTTATGCTTTCCCCTGCCGAAGAACGACAAAGTCAGTCGTTTGAGCACTTTCTCCATGTCTATTCTCCTTTCGCAAGTCGAAACCTTCGCGCTGTTCACCAGGCAGGCCCACCTTTGGGTCCGGCGTGATGCGGTGCAGGGGCTTTTCCGAAGCGCACGATGAGCATAAGTTGCACAACGTGCGTGTTCAACCATCTATCGGAGGATCGGCGCTTCGACTCCAGATCGTAGTAGGTGCGCAAGGCAAGGTGCCTGTCGACAACAAAGTCCATTCCCACCTTAAGGTCGTTCATGTTCAGGCGTGCCTGGTCGCTGTCAAAACGCACCTCGTCGGCGACGAACAATCGTAGCCAGTCAAGACCCGGTTTCAGGTGGATGTCGAGGTTGTTTCGGTACCTGTAGAACCCGGGTGTGCTGTGCCACTCGTTGCCGTTGCGATCCGATATCTTGAGCGGGCCGAACTTGCAATGAAGAATGGCGTCCAGCACCAGCATGTGTATCACATGGTGATCGCCGTCCAGCTTGTCCTTGTGGGCGTAGTAGGTCTGCAGCGTAAGCCAGGGGAGCAGGTCGGTCCGAACGCCCGCAAAAACCTTCAGTAGCACAAGCCCCTGATCGCGGAATCGCTGCTCGGTGCGGATCATCGGGCGCAAGGTGAACCTGTCGCTCACGTCCCCCAGGACATTGTAGTCCATGTCCAGCTTGAACCGGACCTCCTTTGCGGCCATGGCGTTCGTCGCCGTTGCCAGCGCGACGCAGAAAACGGCCAGGGACGCCCACGTATGACCCGAAAATCTCTTCATGCAACCAGGCCCCAGATCATCTTCGCCGCGATTCCCAGAAGGACGATTCCGATGATCAGCTTGACCTGCTCCCGCTTGAGCTTGTCTGTCATCAGCCAGGCGCCGACTATTGCGCCCAGCGCCGACCCGACGGCGGTGAACCCCAGGATGGTGTAGTCCATCGAGCCGAGGGTTGCATGTCCCAGGAAGCCCGACAGGGACGAGAAGATGACGATGAAAGATGTCGTCGCCGAGGCTTTCTTGGGATTGATACCGAGCCAAACCAAGACCGGCACGATGAAGTTGCCGCCGCCGACCCCGAGCAGGCCGCCGAGGAACCCGGCGAAGCCGCCTATGGCCACGCCGAAAACGACCCGCTTGCCGTGGGAT
>QNAF01000313.1 GCA_003641405.1 Candidatus Zixiibacteriota bacterium
CTCTATTGCATCGTTAGATGGCGGATCATAAGCATTGAGCTCGTTGATCACGAGCGAAGTCCCAAGTTGAGGAGCCACTGCATCGTTGGCAGCGCCGGGGGTCGGATTCGGATCTATTGTGAAATCGCCAGCATCATAACCTGTATCAGTACCATCAGGTGCCCTCGCAACCGACATGTTTTGAGGAGCGATAGGAGCTCCGCCCTTGTTGCCATAAGACACCTGATCTATTGTATCGCCCTGAGGACTGATGAGATATATACTTCCTCCACTGGAGTTAAGGTTGAAGTTATTGTCGTTGTGAACGAGGTAAGAACCGGCAGCGATTGTGCCTGAGAGGGTATCCGCACCAGATCCGTCGGTCAGTATCCAGCCAGTGAGATCGATGTCATAGTTTCTCGGATTGTAAAGCTCAATCCACTCAGGGGAATCTTTGGGAGCGAACTCATTTATAAGGACATCTCCGACAACGGGTGTGTAAGTCTGGATCAAAACGTCGTCCACAAGCCAGTACATATCGTCATTGCCGACATACCTGAATCTGATCTTGGTCTGGGAAGACCCTGAGAAACCGATCTTCACGATTCCAGTATTAATAGCACCAGTAAAATAGGTCAGGTTGGTCCAGCTACTTCCGCCGTCAGTGCTGACATCCACGAAACCCGTATCTGTGTCGTCATAATAATAGTCGTAGTAATAATGCCAGAACTGCAGTGTAAGGGTTGTGTAGCCCGAAAGGTCGAGCTCAGGCGTGATGAGCCACTCGTCCTGGTTCTCTATAGGGGAGTAATATACTCTCGCGAGGTAATCAGTTCCCTGTTTGTTTCCGGGAGGGGCTGGGAGATGCGGCGCGCCCTTCTTCATCAAGTTCTCTTTAGATATTCCCTTGAATTTCTCAAGAATCGTATGTTCATATCTGTGCCAGTCATTGGTGTTCCACGTTGCGGGCGACTCATCGCCGTGATCCTCTATCGTCCAACCGGGAGGAGGATTGTCGCCATAGGGCCCCCAATCCTCATCGAACGTCTCACCGAAGATGATATCGGACGGCCACACATGAACTGCAGTCTTTGCCGTATCGTTTGAAGGATCAGCATCTCCCGTCAAATCAGTATAGACGATAATATCGAAGTACCCCGTGTCGGAAGGCACCCACTGATCGGGGAAGGTTACCGTGAGCGTTTCATTCGCCGCTATGCTGGAAATGGTGTAGCTCGAGCTGAAAGACTGACCCGGTACTTCACAGTAAACGGGAACGTTCGTCTGAGCAGCGCTGCCGGCGTTATAGATACGGGCACTGATCGTGACAGAGCTGTCTTTCCTCACGAAAAACGGGTCATACGTGACCTTGCGAGCGGCCATGTCATTGGCGGGTGCCTCGTCAATCGATATGTCGTCAACCAGCCAGCCGAACCTTGATATGCTTCCGTCGGAAACCAGCCTGAACCTTACCATGAAATCGGTCTCTCCGACAAAGGCACCGAGATCGAACCTTTCCTTTTTCCACCATGTATTATCGGGTGTAGAATCTGCCCATTCTGTGTAGCTGTCCTCATCGAAGCACGGCCCTTCTGGATTGTTATATTGCGGGTCTTCATAGACTCCATTGCCGAGGTAATAGGACTGGGGAAGCTGATCCCAGGTAACGCCGCCATCGGTTGAATACTCCACGTAACAGTGATCCCAATCACCCTCAGTTTTGGCTATGTGCCAGAAGCTGAGGATCGGATGGACGGCGGACGAGAGGTCGAGCCACGCGTACTGAATCAGCACGTTGTTATCATAAGTATTGTAAGCATTGTGAGCAGACTGAGTTCCACCGTGATAAAGAGAAGTATTTATTGTCCAATCGATGACATTGCCCGGTGCATTGACGAACTTGACAAAACCGCTTTCAAAGTCCTCCGTCAGAGGCATAGTGGTCACAGACACGGTGGTCACAGTTGCTGCCGAAGTGTCATTGCCCGGAACTCCGTCTCCAGCGAGAGCAGTATAGGCCGTTAAGTCGTACGTGTTTCCTGCAGGCCCGGCTGTCCATGAGCTGAAGGAGACGGAGTAATCGGCTCCTCCTGCCACAGTGATCTGAGCTGAGTCGTGGTAGATATTGACCCCGGCCGAATCTATGAGGAAATGAGTATAGAAAGTCTGTGACGTTGACCCGAAGTTGTGAACCGTGACAGAGGGAGTGGATGAGGTATTTTCAGCGATATAACCCAGAGGATTGTCGATGGAAACGACGCCGACATCGAGAGCCGGAGGATTGTAGTAGAACTGGATGGCATAGCCCGTCCAGTTCGGGGTGAAGGGCTGTTCGTCATAGGTGTAATTCACGTAACGGTCGCCGAGCGCCTTGATCCCGGGATAAGGCGGCTCGTTGGACATGACTTCTTCGAGAAGCGAAGCATCGCCGGTCTCTTTGAATATCCTCTCGGCTTCTCTCTTCTTCTCTGCCCAGTTGAGATATTTCCTCCAGGCTCCTCCCAAAAGCAGAGCCGTCGCTCCCGAATCCTGTATCCCGATGGTAGAATTCTCGCTGGATGGGTCATAATCGGACATATCCTGATACTGGAACTTGATGTCTCCGTTCGCATAAAGGATAACCTCAAAGGTGAAATATCTGCTGCTGCCATAGCGAGGCACAGAATCCCATTGGACGACAAAGGAGTCGGTGCCGAAGGCCTGGTAATAGATCACGCTGTCAGACCCTGCTGTGGGGGTGTCCGAAGCGCACCTCAGGTCATCCCAGAAGGGAGCAAGGAAGTACTCCTGGGAAGAAGAAGGCAAAGCTGCATTCCCCAGAGACACATCCGTATCAGTAAAGTCAAGCCCTCCGTTGGATCCTATGGTAATCGAGTCAAAAGCCTGGTTGAAGTATGGGAATGTGAAGGGAAGGGCCACCCTTACTTCTCCGTCATCGCCAGGCGTCAGGATGTTTCCCGTGCCCGAGATCTCAACCCAGTTGTAAGAAGGCCCACCTGCGGCATCCATGTCTTTCCAGATGTAATAATCGATAGAATCCGAATGGGTGGCAACGTTAACCGTGGTGCTGATCGTGTCATTTGCAGGATTCTGATCAGTGGAGAGATCTGAGTATACGACGAGGGTATCGACGCCCATTGCAGAGGGCGTCCAGGTCAGGTCGACATAGCTGGAAGCTCCGGATGCGAGAAATGTGACTGTGGCGCTCGAAACCTGACTGCCGTTTACCTCGAGAATCACGTCGAAAGTCTCAGTATTAGCTCCCCAGTTGTACACATAAGCCCTTATCGTCTCAGCCTCGGAAACTATGAAGGGAGCGGTGATAAAGTTCAGTGAATCGACAGACACATCGTGATCGGGTTTTTGTCTTATCCTTACATCATCGAGGTAGATGTAATTATAACTCCCACCCGGATTATTATCGCCCCAGAAAGCGATTTTGACGTTGTTGTAGCTGTTGTAAGCTGTCAAATCGATGCATTCGGAAATCCATGTATATGTCGTCTGAGAGCCGCTGTAGGTCTTCAAAGGAGTTGAATTCCAGGTTGAGCCTCCGTCGGTCGATATCATGACCTTGAATTCATCGCTATCTGCAAAATCAGAGGAAAATCTGATGTAATATTCAAGAATATCTGGTCCAGAATTGGATGTGAGGTCTATGGCAGGGGTTATCAGCCAAGCATTGGTGTCCACTGTCGAAGTGCTGGTCATATACAGATATGC
>QNAF01000314.1 GCA_003641405.1 Candidatus Zixiibacteriota bacterium
CTTCCAGAAAGTCCTTACTCCAACGATAATAGAGATTACTGACAATCCCTTCTCGGCGACAAAGCTCAGCAATGCTGACTTCTCCCTTTAATCCTTCCAATACAATGCGGATCTTCTCCTCAGTCGAGTATTTACGCCGAGTGTTACGACGGATATCTCGGACAACTGATTCCGGATCTTGGCTTCTTCTGGCATTCATAACTGATTCCTCTCTGAATCACCAAAGCTACCAAACTACGTCTTAGTTTCAAGTCCAATTTGTCCGGTTTAGGCTGAAACGCTACAGGGAGTCCGATTTTGATCGGCCCCCCTTCTTTTTTTGTACAAAAAAAAGAATTCACACTGGCTCTGTATTATTTGGAGGGGGGTATTAATGACAGAAAACAAGTCTGAAAGTTCTGGGTATTGAATAGTCAACCCCGCTTATTATCACTCTCAGCAAACTCTGGATGTTTCAGCAGGTATTCCAGAGGCTTCCCAGAATCTCCAAGCGGCAAAACAGACATCTTCAGCGTGTCTTCCCCCAGGACAACTTCTTGAACCATAAGCTGTAACAGGCGGGTCTGCTCATCAGGAGTCAATTCATTATAGACCGCGCGAAAGTCCCGTAGGGGTCTTCGTCAGTAATTCAGTGTCGATTTGGTAGTCTTTAAGCTGGCCGATTTCAAATTCCAGTCGCTGAATGTGCTCTTCCAATTGCTCTTTCCTGGTTTCCACCTCAGGAAGCCTATCGGACATAGCTTTTGGCAGATCGGCATGCTTTTCGACATAGCGCACCATATTGTCGGTCGATTTCTGAACCAGTCGTAATTCTCGCTTGAGTCCATTCAATTCCTTGGTCTTAGTCTTGGCATTAGTGGAAGATGTTCTATTTGCTTTCCTAACTGCTTCCTCAATGACTGCTTCATTAGTTCCGATCTCACAGAGCCTGAATCCATGTCGAACTTGAGTCCCATAGGGAAATAGAAGAGAGCCGAGCGTGAATACCGCTCGGCTCTCTTGGAAGGAAGTAACAAAAAGGCGGTGAGGTTTCTTCTCGAGCTTAGAAGTTACCCTTCACTGTAAAGAACTGGTTGTTGGAGAACACGTCCGTCTCAGTCCAGGAATACTCAAATGTCAGACTGATATCCGCAATATCCACGACTACACCCGCACCAAGCGAAACTCCATATAGCCAGTTATCTTCGTCTGAGAAATTGTAGCCACCTCGGAGCGAATATTTCCCGTCAAATGTATACTCGAATCCACTTTGCCAAAGGTCCTCGTAGTAATTGTTTGACCGGAAATTACCCGTCCACGTAGCTACGTTCTGACCGGAATTGACTAAGTCATACGCTACGCCAAGGTTGATCGAGCTGGGCAGGTCGAAGGACGCACCTCCCGCGGCCACCGGACGGTCACCGAGATCGAGGTCCTCAAACCCAGTCCCTGAGAAGCTCATTTCCGGGCCATAGTTCTTAACTACAATACCCATCGAAAACCCTCGCCACTGGGGATCGTAGAGAAACCCCATATCGACTGCAAAGCCGGTGGCCCGGACCTCGAAAATGTTCTCATTTATGAATTTGGCGGTCGCACCAAATGACACGTTGGCAGTCAGTATCCGTGCATAGGATACTCCGATAATCGCCAACGTTGGGTTGAAGATCCTCCCGGTCCCATTTGGATAGTCCTGGGTGGTTTCTTCCATATCGCCAATCGACACGATTTTGGCGAAGCCACCGATGGTACCGAAGTCCTCTATCGTATTGGCTACGCCTACATAATTGACGTTGATATCGGCAATGTACTCAAGGTGAGTGAACATCGCCTCGGTTCCTTCCAGGTATGCCAACCCGGCGGGGTTCCACACCATGGCTTCCACACCAAAGGTGTTGGCCATGACGGCTCCACCCATCGCCGCGCCGCGCGCAGCAATCGGTATCTGAAGCTCAAGCGCTCCAGCAGTACCGATGCGCTTGGAGTTTCCGGCGTAGGCCGAACAGAAGGCCATCGCCAGAAGAACCGTCAGCACAACGGTTAGTACTGTTTTATTCATCAGTTCATTCCTTCTGTATTTAATACTGCTTCAGAACTTCTTTTTCCATAAAGACGGCAAACTTGCCGATCTTCTGGCCTAACTTGGGAGCATCAACTACATATATGTAGATTCCCGATGCAACCGGAAGGCCTTCACCAGTCCGACCACCCCAGGTCGCAATGCCCGTACTCGCATCGTTCTTCTCTATCACATCAATATACTCACCGGCAAGATTATAGATCGTGATCGTACACTTGGCCGGTAAGTTGTGAAATCTCATCTCGTAATTGCCCACAGCCGCGTCATACGGTCCATATAGATAGAACGGGTTGGGGACAACGCGGATGCGGTCGAGTTCACTTTCACCACTCACACTCATGGCACTGGTGGCCACAAAAGTGAACGTGTCGTTCTCTGTCACGAGTTTGGCTGTTACGAATCTCACTACTGTACCGGAGTCAGGAGCCGAGGTCGTACCATCGTAGTGGTTGAAAACGATGCGCCCAAGCTTGAAATCATCGTCCCAGACATATACCATGGGATCAGGAGCGGGTTCTGAATACGGATTCTCGCTCAAGTATATTCTGTCACCCCAACTCCAGGAACCTGACGCGTCATCATCCAGATATGCGATGTCAATCCTGACGTCGTCACTTGGATCGTCCGGTGTGCCCTCGCCAATATTCCAGACCTCAAACGGGCAACGGCCCGGCATGAGACCGTCTGTATTAAAGTCGTAGTATTGCGACCCACCGGCCGAATCCGTGAAACGGAACTCCCAATCGGCAATACCGATGTGATGACGCCAGTTCAGGCGCTCGAAGTTGGAACCATCGTCAGAGCCCACATACCATTCTCTGGTTGAGTTCAAGCTCCACATGACGTTATCCGGAGAAGCCAGGGGACCATCTGCGGTTGCAACCTCATCAATACCAACGACACCCTGAGCCATCTCGAGAACAAGCTGGAATCCTTCGGTAGGCAGGAACAAATCATCACCTGACATGTTTGTCTGATCCTGAAGAAGAACGCTATCGTCGGTGGTGTTCGTAAGATGCCAAACGGTGTCAGTTCCGGTATCCTCAAACCATAACAGGTACGAGTCACCAGTCAGTGCGTATGGATCAAGAACTATGGGGCTTATTATGATGTCAGACGTCCCGTTTGTATGCGTTGTAGACAAGACATCATTTGGGCTGTGAGACGGCCTGGTACCAGCCTGTCTCCCCTGTGGAATCAGGGTTAGAACCGTCTGACTCTCAAGGAACCTGTCACCATCCGGCACAATTACTGAATCAACTTCTCCTTCCGGCAGGTAAGCGTATGCAAACGAGAATGCAGTTACCCTGAAATAGTACGTGGTAACATCTCGGAGCGGACCGCCGGTAAGGGCATCGTAAGTTGTACTATATGTATACGCCAGACCGTTGTCAGAAAGTGCCCTGCGAATCCAGGGGACCTTTACGCCGGAGTATGAGTCAATAGTCGAATCGATAAGTGCGTCAGAATAGCCCCCGGGAAGGTCGTAAGTGGCCAGTTCAGTCCAGGGTCCGGTCTCGCTCTCACCCTGCCAAACCGTGTAGCCTTCGAATATGTAATCACCCGGTTCTACTTCGGAGGCTTTACCCCATGCAAGGACGATTTCTCCGGAAAGCTCCGCCGCAACGCCAACA
>QNAF01000315.1 GCA_003641405.1 Candidatus Zixiibacteriota bacterium
ACGATAGCAGTCACACTCAGTCCGCCTTTGTCGGCAACGAATCTCAGACTCGCAGACAACTCCAACGACGCCGGCGGGACAGTAAATGTTTCCTGGGATCTTTCGCCGGACGATGGCGAAGGTGGCCGGGTTGCTCAATATGTTATTCAGCGTGCCACAGCACCGGATGGTGATTTTCAGAGAGTAGGGGAATGTACATCCGGTTCATCGGAGTATTCCGATGGTGATGTCGTGGATGGTCAGGACTACTATTATAGTGTTGTGACTGTCATTATTGAGCTGACAGAAGACGGCGAGCCTCTGGAATTGACGAGTCAGTCTGAAACCGCCGGGCCGGTTCAGTCATCTGCGCAGTGGTTCGACTGGCGACGCATCAATGTCCTGGTAGCGGTGGTTCTTATCAGTTTCTTCATTATATGGTTTATTCGAAGGGCCAAATCGGGCCAGAAGTTGTTTATTCGCAAAATTGCCGGTATGGACGCGGTTGATGAGGCCGTTGGTCGTGCTACGGAAATGGGTCGCAAGATATTTTTTGTTCCCGGCATCAACGATATGGACAATGTTCAGACAATTGCCGGGGTGACTATTCTCGGTCGTGTGGCGGAACTGGCAGCCCAGTACGATACATGGCTGGAAGTCCCTGTCTGCCGGTCACTTGTGCTTGTTACTGCCAAGGAAGTAGTCAAGGAAGCCTATACAAAAGCCGGTCGACCTGATTCTTTCCAGGAAGACCAGGTACATTATATTACAGACGATCAGTTCGGCTATGCGGCGGCTATCGATGGTATGGTCGTGCGCGAGAAGCCCGCTACTATTTTCTATATGGGCGCTTTCTTTGCGGAGTCACTGATTCTGGCTGAAACCGGGAATGCATCCGGTGCGATACAGATTGCCGGAACAGCCATGCCGGCGCAGCTTCCGTTCTTTGTAACAGCATGCGACTATACTCTGATCGGCGAAGAGCTTTTTGCTGCGTCTGCCTATTTGTCCAGGGATCCCAAGTTACTTGGTTCACTGAAGGGTCAGGACTATGCTAAAGCTGTTTTGCTGATATCTATAATTGTCGGTGTTATACTTGAGACTTTCGATATCTACGAGTTCTCACAAATCTTTGCGGTAATTGGCGAATAACGATGCGTAGAGAAGTCCCACTACTCATAACCGGAATCGTAGGCATTGTTTTCGTCGTCTCTTACTTCATCCCGCACTACCCGTTCAGCGAGATGGAGCACTGGTTCTCTGACTGGTTTGCAATTGTGGCCGCCTGCGCTATTGTACTTGGTGCTCTGAACCTGATGGTAGTTTCCGGTCAGAAGATCGCCAGGCGGAAAGAAGGCTGGGGCTACGCGATAGTGATCATCGCCACCTTCCTCCTGATGACGATTTTCGGGCTGGCTGGAGGAACTGGTTTTCGCGAGACGGGAACAGGTTTTGACTGGCTTTACAAATATACGTTTATACCGTTGTCGGCTACTATGTACGCTATCCTGGCGTTTTTTGTAGCCTCGGCATCGTATAGGGCTTTCAGGGCTCGCAATGCAGAGGCAACTCTGCTGTTGGCAGCCGCCTTCCTGATGATGCTCGGACGTGTCCCTGTCGGTGATGTAATTACCTGTTTCATGCCGGAGGGAGCACGGATGTCGGACCTGGCCATTTGGATTATGAACTTCCCACAGACCGCCGGGCAGCGAGCGATCATGATAGGTATTGCTCTTGGACTTGTGTCAACGTCGTTGCGGATTATCCTCGGTGTGGAACGCTCATATCTGGGAGGGGAGTAGGCTGTGAAAACCAGGATGGTAGAGATACTGGTGGTAATCCTGATCGCGGTCTTGGCGGTGGTAGCCTATTTGGGTAAGATTTGGGGATGGCACGAGGGGTTCGTCTTCTCAACCAGTGTCTCGCTTGCAGTCGTGATTCTAATCTTCGCGTCGCTGATCTGGATCCTTGTCAGGACGCTCATGGACAAACTCGTGGGGCGGCGTATTGTGTTTCTGTACGTCGGGATTGCTATTACACTTCCGCTTTTCATGTCAATCGAGCAGGAGATTGTTATCTCCGACGAAGTACAAGCCATTTACGATGAACTGGAACAGCTCCAGCCCGGCTCCAAAGTTCTGGTGTCGCTTGACTACGATCCTGCTTCGGCACCTGAGCTGCAACCGATGGCAGAGGCCTTCTTCGGTGAGTGTTTCAAGCGCGACCTGAAACTGATTATCATGGGTCTCTGGCCAATGGGCCCCCAACAGGCCAATCAGGCCATTGATACGATTATGGCGAGGATGGGGCTGGACTCAACGGATGTTATCTACGGTGAAGACTATGTAAACCTCGGATTCCAGGCCGGTAACGAGTTTGTCATTCAGAGGATGGGGTCGAGCTTTGAGGCCATGTTCGGCACGGACTATCGCGGTACTCCTTATCAGGACCTGCCGCTTGTCAGGAACGTGAATAACTTTTCCAATATTGACTTTTCATACAATATCTCCGCTGGTTTTCCGGGGACTGTCGAATGGGTGCAGATAGCGGTTGATCGCTTCGGCTTGAGGTTGGCAGCGGGCAATACCGCAGTTCAGGCACCTACCGTGTACCCATATCTCAGGGCCGGGCAGTTGGTTGGCCTAATGGGCGGAATGAGCGGTGGTGCCGAGTTCGAGAAGCTCACACACCTTGAGGGGAAAGCAACCACATATATGCTCTCCCAGTCGTTTTCGCACATTATCGTGATTGGATTCATCATTATCGGTAACGTGGCGTTCTTTAGAAGTGGCCGGAAGTCGGGACTCAAGGAATAGACAGGATGGAGTAGACTTCATGGACCATTTCGGACTCTGGCTTGCAGCTTTTCTTACTTTAGGAATCTATTCTTTCCTATATAAAGACAACCCCTGGTACAAACTGAGCGAGTCGATTTTCATCGGTATTTCTGCCGGTTACTGGGTGGTCGTGATGTACTGGGATAACTTCTACGCCAAGTTCTGGCTGGGTGTGTTTCCAAATGAGCAGGCTGTTGAGAATGGTGCTGAGCCGGATTACTGGTTGTTGGTAGGGGGAGTGTTGGGCCTGTTGATGTTGATGCGACTTATACCGAAGATTGGGTGGGTTGCTCGCTGGCCGTTGGCGTTTATCGTTGGTGCGACTGCCGGTCTGTGGATGATGAACTACATCACATCCAATTGTATGTCCCAGATTCAGAGCACGATTATGCCGTTGTTCGGCGCAGATTATTCCGCTTCGATTGGTGAGATTATAGGGAATCTGGTCGTTATTATAGGGACCTTCAGTGGTCTTGTGTATTTCTTCTTTTCCAAGGAGCACAAAGGTGCTTTTGGTGCTACAGCCAGAGTGGGTATATGGACCATCATGATCACGTTTGGTGCCATGTTCGGCTATACAGTCATGAGCCGTATGTCACTTCTCATCGGGCGCGTTGATTTCATCTTTGGTGACTGGCTGGGGCTGATCCGGTAGTGACAGAAAGAATCCGAACAATAGGGGTGGAGCGTCATTTCCATGTGCCGCTATTGTTTCTGATATGCTGGCTGCTGGTTACAACCAGTGTTCCGGCTCAGGACGAATCCGTACACCCTTCAGATATCACAGTTGATCAGACCTTAGCTACGTTCACAGTTGAACCCGTAACTTCTCTCCTGGCGACAGATCACAAGTATGACAACGGCGAGGCAATCGAAC
>QNAF01000316.1 GCA_003641405.1 Candidatus Zixiibacteriota bacterium
AACCAGGTTGGTAACATCTACCACGTTGGATATCGGTCGAATACCTGCACCCCGGAGCTTTTCCTGCACCCACGCAGGTGATGGTCCGATCTTGACGTTCCTGATAATGCGCGCCGTGAACCTTCTGCAGGCTTCGGGATCATCGATCCGTACATTAATATGTTCGGACGCTTTTTCGGACACAGTATTCAACTTGAACTCTGGATAGATTACTTTCGTAGAGGCCAGCGCCGCCAGATCACGAGCGATACCAATGGCTGACATGGAGTCGGCCCGGTTGGGCGTGAGTTCAAAGACCATCACATAGTCGTCATAGTCGAGGTATTCTGCCAGGGGTGTTCCGGGAACAGCGGCCGGGTCAAGCACCATGATGCCGGTATGGTCGTCAGAAATCCCGAGTTCATCCTCAGCACAGATCATGGCAGATGACTCCACCCCGCGGATCCTGGTTTTCTTGATCTCGACACCACCGGCCAGTTTCGCTCCCAGCAGTGCTACCGGGGCTTTCTGACCAACTGCGACATTCGGCGCTCCACAGATGACTTCCTGAGTCTCGCTGCCAAGATTGACCACCGCTTTCTTGATACGGTCGGCACCCTCGACGGGCAGCAGATCCACGACCTCGCCGACCACCACCTTGTCCATGTACTGAGCCATAGGGATGATGTCTTCGCAGGCGGTACCGCACAGGGTAAGTCTGTCGCCCATCTCTTCAACCGGCCAGTCAAGCCCGGTGAGTTCTTTCAACCAAGAGTATAATATCCTCATGATTAGAAGAACTGCCTGAGGAAACGGACATTGCTATTGAAGAGCAGACGGATGTCGGTAATCTTGTGCTTGAGCATTGCCACCCGTTCTACTCCCATTCCAAACGCATACCCGGTGTACTTTTCCGGATCGTGACCGGTAATCTCCAATACTGCGGGATCGATCATACCACACCCCAATATCTCCAGCCAACCAGAGTACTTGCAGAGCTGACAGCCTTTCCCCTTACACAGGATACAGGAGATGTCAACCTCTGCTGACGGCTCAGTGAAAGGGAAAAACGAAGGCCGGAATTTGAGCTTGAGCTCTTCGCCAAAAAAGGCTCGGCAGAACGCAACCAAGGCACCCTTGAGGTCAGCCATGGTCACACCTTCATCGACCAGAAAGCCGTCTACCTGATGAAACGAGGCATGAGCGCGTGTGGAAATGGCTTCGTTGCGATACGCAGCGCCGGGTGAAATGATTTTGATAGGTGGCTTGCGTTTCTCCAACTCCCGTGTCTGAACAGGCGTGGTGTGTGTTCGCAGTACACGACCACCTTCGACAAAGAAGGTGTCCTGCATATCACGGGCAGGATGGTCCGGAGGGAAGTTGAGCGACTCGAAATTATAGTAGTCGGTCTCAACATCCGGGCCACGAGCTATTTCAAAGCCCATGCCGTGAAAGGTACTGCATATCTCGTCCATCACCTGGTTGAGAATATGTGCAGTTCCGGCCTGCTGACAGGTACCTGGGAGAGTGGGGTCAAAGCTCGAAGTTTTTTCTTCAGCAGAGAACTTCTCGACAGCTTCGGAGAACTTTGCTTCGAGTCTCTTCCGTACTTCGTTGGCTCTGGCTCCGGCCTGCTTTCTCACTTCAGGGGGAAGGCTGCCCAATCCCCTGAGCAGGGACGTCAGTGGGCCCTTCCGGCCCAGATAGCGAACCTGGAGTTCCTTAAGTGAAGCGAGCGAATCGGCCTGACCGATTCGCTCCAGAACTTCAGTTTCCAGCTTGGTTACATCATCAAGCAACGACATGGATCTGTATCTGGCCTACTTCCCTGCCGCCATTTTGGCAAGGTTTTCGAATGTGGTCATATCGCGCGCGGCAATATCAGCCAGCGCTTTGCGATTCAGGTTCACGCCGGCCTTTTTCAGGCCATTGATCAGCGTGGAGTAGTTCATATCGCACATCTTGGCCGCCGCGGAGATTCTTGCAATCCAAAGTGATCGGAATACGCGCTTTTTGTTACGACGATCGCGGTAGGCATAGGTCATGCCCTTATGCACGGTCTCCAGCGCAGTGCGATAGAGCTTGCCTCGACCGCCATAATTGCCGCGGGCCTTCTTGAGAACTTTATTGTGACGCTTCCTGACAGCGACTTTGTTTCGTGAGCGTGGCATGTTATGCTTCTCCTGTTAAATCCAGCTTGATGAACCGACTTATGCGGAAATCAAGCTCAAAACCTGCTTGTAATCGGCGGGTGAAACCAAACCGGATTTGCGCAAGTTACGTTTCCTCTTCGGCGATTTCTTAGTCAAGATATGACTTGTATAAGCATGACGCCTTTTGATCTTACCGGTTCCAGTTTTCTTGAACCGCTTGGCTGCGGTCCGCTTTGTTTTCATCTTTGGCATGTTATTCCTCGTTTATTGCAAATCCGCTGCGACCAGCTTGCGCCGACCGAGCCATATTTAACTCGCCTCTGCTGAAGCCTTTTTTGACTCCTGGGATTTCTTTGCCTCCTGAGCCTTCTTGACAACATCCGGCCTGGGGCTCAGAATCATGTTCATCTTTCTCCCCTCCATCTTGGGAGACATATCAACGACCGCAATGTCAGCCATGTCTTCCGTCAATCGTTCGAGTATCTTTCTTCCGTACTCGACCCTGCTCATTTCCCGCCCTCTGAACATTACAAACGCGCGTACTTTACTGCCTGATTCCAAAAACTCGCGTACGTGCTTTGACTTGAACCCATAGTCATGAGAATCGATTTTGGGACGGAAACGCATCTCCTTGAGTTGAAAAGCATGCTGCTTTTTCTTGGCTTCCTTGTCTTTCTTGGCAAGCTCGTACTTGTACTTGCCGTAGTCCATTATCCGACAGACCGGGGGTTGGGCGTTTGGTGAAATCTCAACCAAATCCAGATCCAACTCGCGCGCGCGTTCCTGCGCCTCTTTCACCGGCAGAATACCAACCTGTTCACCCTCAGGACCGATCAGTCGAACCGGCGAGACCCTGATGCGATGGTTAATGCGTACGTCCCTCTTAGCTATGAAATCCTCCTAAGTTCAATGCGAACTATTTCCGTAAACCTCTATTCACAATCTCGTCATTCAACGAGGCGATAGCTTCATCAACAGCCCTGGCTCCCATATCTCCTTGTCCGTGTTTGCGGACAGAGACGGTTCCGGCCTCAGCTTCTTTGGCACCAAGTATAAACATATACGGTGTTTTCATCAACTCCGCAGTACGGATTTTAGCACCGATTTTTTCAGATCGGTCATCCAACTCGACCCGGATATTCTCATCCTTCAGCCGATGGACAATTTCTCCGGCATACTCATTGAACTCGTCAGATATCGGCAGCACCGCCACCTGTACGGGAGCCAGCCAAAGCGGGAAATTACCGGCATAGTGCTCTATCAGCACGCCAAAGAAACGCTCAATCGAACCCAGCAAAGCCCGGTGTACCATGAACGGACGCTTCTTCTGACCGTCGCTGTCAGTATATGCCAGGTCGAATCTCTCAGGGAGGGAGAAATCGAACTGAATAGTTGAACCCTGCCAGGCCCGGCCAAGTGGATCCTTGATCTTGATATCGACCTTCGGTCCGTAGACCGCGCCCTCGCCCTCATCGACGATATAGTCCAGAACCTGTTTTTCCAAAGCCAATCTGAGGCTATCTTCCGCTTTCAACCAGTCCTCGGGGTCACCAA
>QNAF01000317.1 GCA_003641405.1 Candidatus Zixiibacteriota bacterium
CCAACGGTGCGCCAACCCCTCCGGTTCAAAAATCAGGAAGAGAATAATCGCCAGACCAATAGCCATCTCCTTGATGTAGGCAAGAGACTGTATCAGCTCAGGCATCGCACCACTGAACAGATGCACGCTCCACTCCATCACCTCGGGAAGTAACACCATGAAGATGGTACCAAGGAGGGTGCCATAAATTGATCCGAGTCCACCGATGATGATGATTGCCAAAAATTGGATCGAGAGGATGATCGTAAAACCCTCAACGGAAACAAATCCAAGGTAGTGCCCGAACAGGGCGCCACCAATACCTGCGTAAAGTGCCGAGAGACCAAACGACATCACCCGATACCAGGTAAGATTGATCCCCATGATCTCAGCCGAGAGATAATGATCACGAACCGCAACCAGTGCTCGTCCATCCCGCGAGCGAACCAGGTTCGAGGTGAAGGTAAACATCAACACCACATAAAACAGCACGACATAGAAATACGACTGATCAGTATCAAAGGTATAGCCGAAGATGGTCAGGTATTCCGCCATGGCGCCGGAAGAACCACCGGTAAACCAGTTGGCACGGGCAAAGAAGTCCTCAATAATAAATTGCGAAGCCAGGGTTGCAATCGCCAGATAGAGCCCTTTAATGCGACCTGCCGGGATACCGACCAGAATACCGACCAGCATCGCCATAATTCCGGCGAGTGGGATAGCAAAGAACACCGGTACGCCAAGGGAGTTGTTCAGCCAGGCCGAGGCAAAAGCACCGAAGCCGAAGAAGGCCGAGTGACCGAGAGATATCTGTCCGGTGAAACCAACCACCAAGTTGAGTCCAAGTGCTGCAATACCATAGTAGCCAATCTGGATCAGCAGATTGAGCATGTAAGGGCTACCGAATAGTGGAACAAGGAGCAAAAGACCGATCAGGGCAATCTCCAGGTAACGTGTCACTGGTGTTGCGAAGATCGTCATATCTGAGGCGTAAGTGGTACGGAAATCACCGCACGGACGCATGGAACTGCCGAGAGACATAAAGCGTATTAAATCCTTTCGATATCCTTGGTGCCGAACAGCCCATACGGCTTGATCATCAGGATGATCACTAATGCATAAAACGGTGCAATCACGTAGAGGTTACCGATATGCAGCCATTGGCTGTCGGCAAACTCGGCCACATTTTCCAGAACCCCGATGATCAGCCCTCCGACCACCGCACCGACAATCGAATCAAGGCCACCAAGAATGACCACCGGAAAGACCTTGATACCGAAAAACGAGAGTGCTGAGGAGACCCCGTTGACCATGCCGATGACGATCCCGGCCAACGCCGAAACCACAGCTGAGATAGCCCACGAGGCGGCAAACACTGACTTGACCGAGATCCCAAGGCTTTGGGCAACCTGCTGGTCGAAAGCAGTGGCACGCATCGCCAGACCGGTCTTGGAGTATTTGAAAAAGTAGTAGAACGCAATCATGATAAATACTGAGACAACCATGCTCAGAATGTAGGCCGACTGCACCTGCATTCCCAGCACATTGACACTCTCGGTTTCGAATACCTGCGGGTAGGATTTCGTTTCATGACCGAACAACAGCCCCATCAGCGATTGAAAGAACATCGACAAACCAACGGTGACCATGATCACTGAAATGATCGGCTCACCGATCATCGGGCGTAATACGATCACCTGCAGAGCAATACCAAAGACAACCATAAAAGCGAGAGTCAGCGGAAAACCGAACCAGAATGGCAGTTCAAACTTCACCAACAGCCACCAGCAAGTCCAGGCACCGATCAGAAGGAATTCCCCCTGGGCGAAATTGACCACCCGGGTCGATTTGTAGATCAGGACAAAACACATCGCCACCACCCCGTAGAGGGTACCGACAATTATGCCGTTGACCACCAGTTGCATCAATAATTCAGTATTCATTCAGGCCACGTCCTTATCTTTTTTACTGACCAGCTCAACCACCCGTAGCGAAGTTTTAACCCGCGAGGTGTTTCCATCCTGAAAGGTGATCGTAGTATCCACCGGAATCGAAATATTATCGCCGTAAAGACCGGAGATAATATCACTGTAAACTTCGCGGATCACCCCGCGACGGACCTTTCTGGTTCGGGTCAGCTCACCGTCATCGGCGTCAAGCTGTTTATAGAGCAGGAGAAATTTCTGAATACGATGAACCTCTGGGAGAGTGGCATTGACCGCTTCAACTTCGCGTTGGACCCGCTCGTATACGTCATCCTGAGCCGAAAGGTTGATATAGTTGGTGAAAGAAATATTGCGCTTTTCAGCCCACTTGGCGACCATATCGAAACGGATACAGATCATCGCAGTCAGAAATGGGCGCTGGTGGCCAAGCACCACCACCTCGGCAATAAAAGGGGAAAATTTGAGTTTATTCTCAATAAACTGCGGCGAAAAACGGGCTCCACACTCGGTCACAGCAATATCGCTGATCCGATCAATCACCACCAGGTGACCGTTCTCCTTCTTGAAGTAACCGGCGTCGCCGGTACTCATCCAACCCTCAGCATCAACCGACTCGCGGGTCGCCTCTTCATTCTTGTAGTAGCCGCTGAACATCCCCGGGTTACGTGCGATAATCTCACCGACTCCATTTTCATCGGGGTTGTCGATACGGATATCGCTCCCCTTAAAAGGGACCCCGACACTATCGTAGTCGACATCGTCGGCGGCATGAATGGTATAGGCTCCTGCCAGTTCTGTCTGGCCGTA
This sequence comes from Candidatus Zixiibacteriota bacterium, assembly GCA_003641405.1. Classification (GTDB taxonomy): domain Bacteria; phylum Zixibacteria; class MSB-5A5; order GN15; family FEB-12; genus B22-G1. Next base: position 2,733 of record QNAF01000317.1, read on the forward strand.
GATTTGGCGGAGTGGCACCCCCATGGAGAGAAAAAATTTGAAGGTGTCTGGACCAAGAGCCGCCCCCCCGGTAGCTGCAGAACGGAGGTTACTGAAGCCAAGCCGATCTTTGAGTGGCTTAAAAATCAGCCAGTAAGCAAGCTTTGACGGTTTTCCAGTCTGCTTGAAACTGGTAGTTGCGCGGCGGATACAGTACTGATAGATCCAGCGTTTAAACGGGGAAGCATCCATCATCCGCGCCTGAACATCCGCAGCCAGCGACTCCCAGGCCCGCGGTGCAAGCAGCACAAAATGGGGACCTATCTCGCGCAGGTCTTCCATCAAGGTCTCCGGCTCTTCGACGAAGTTGACCACCAGACGCACCATCAGCGCCTGGCATACAGCGTAGACCTGCTCCATGACCCACGGTAGCGGAAGAACTGAAACATAATTATCGCCCGGGGCACGCGGGTCGGCCTGCAGGTAGTCCTCACAATGACGTAGCAACGCCCCGGCCTGTAACATCGCCAGTTTTGGCTTGCTGGTGGTCCCTGATGTGGGACATAAAATCGCAGTATCATCACCGCTGCCGGATGCGATCATCTGGCTGTAGGCATCGGGATTTACGCTGTGGTGGGCAGCACCTTTCTTCAGCAACTCTTCAAGGCTTATCAGGCGCGGGTCGTCGTATTTACGCATGCCACGCGGATCACAGTAGACAATATACTCAATACCTGGACACAGCTCGGTAATCTCAAGCACCTTATCAACCTGCTCCTCATCTTCAGCGAGGATCAGCCGCGCTCCGGCATAGTTGATCAGGTAGGCCACTTCCTCGTTGAGAGAATCCTGGTAAATACCAAAGATCATCCCACCAACAGCGTGCACAGCAATCTCCCCGGCAACCCACTGGGGACGATTGTCACCGATCAGGCCGGCAGCATCACCTTTCACAAACCCGAGATCTTTGA
>QNAF01000318.1 GCA_003641405.1 Candidatus Zixiibacteriota bacterium
CTCTGTGAACTTTGTCGTCCGCCCGTGGGTCAAGAGTAGCGATTACTGGGGGGTGCTGTTTGACTTGACCGAGACTGTCAAGCTGACATTCGATGCGGAAGGCATCTCGATTCCGTACCCGCAACAGGACGTTCACATGCACCAGGTGACAACAGCTTAGAAGGAGACGGGCATGTCCAGACTTGTGAGAATACTGACAACACTGCTCTTAGTGAGCATGGCAACGACAACAGCGATGGCCCAATCCGACAGCGCGAGTGCGTGGAAAACAGCGATCATAGTTGATCTGACGACGACGCAGGCAGCTTACTCCGACTCCTGGGTAGGTGGTGAGGCCGGCTCTTTCAACTGGGTGGGCAATCTCAACGGTTCGGCTGAGAAGCAGCTTCAACCGAGGGTAAACTTCAAGTCTACGCTGAAAATGTCGTTTGGCCAGACGCACACGCAGGACAAGGATACCAAGAACTGGAACAAGCCGGTCAAATCAACAGATTTGATTGACTGGGAAAACGTAGCGCGCTTCACGTTTGGTGGTTATGTCGATCCGTACGCGGCCTTCAGAGTCGAGACGCAGTTTCTCGATGCGTCGTTTGATGCCAAAAAGCGATACCTTAACCCGATCAAACTGACAGAATCCGGCGGTATTGCGCGTGTGTTCTATGACAAGGAAGACGGACAGATTATGAGCCGCCTGGGACTTGCTATCCGCCAGATGATGGACAAACAGATTACCGATACGGTTGCCCTGTCCACGCAGAATGTCAGCACAACGGACGGTGGTTTTGAGTCCGTTACCGATGTCAGCTATGCCTTCAATGAACGATTGAAATACACCGGCAAGTTGACCCTCTATAAGGCGCTCTTCTACTCTGAGAAGGACGCCGTACAGGGAACACCGTTTGAAAATGACTGGAAAGCCATCGACGTCAACTGGGAGAATATCATCAACGCCCAGATCAGCAAGATCGTAACCGTGAATCTCTATCTCCAGCTACTGTACGACAAACAGGTGAGCGTCAAAGGACGCCTGAAGGAGACTCTCGGAATCGGCTTTGTTTTCAATCTAATGTAGAATTGCTAGTTGAGTATACCCCACTCACACATAATTGCATAACGAAAGCGGCCGGTCTTTCAACCAGCCGCTTCGTTCTTCTCTTCGGTATCGGATACTCCCAGGTACCCTAATGCTCATGCCCCTCGTGATGCTCGTGGCCCTCGTGTTCCATCTTCATCACCTTATCCATTTCGAGATTCGTACGTTTGGCGATCTCGTGAAGTTTGGCCACTGTCTCAGGATTATCTGAAGTAGTAATACCAACCGAGCCGTGCTTGGTCTTAACAGATTCGAACTTGACCGTCTCATCCCACGCATCCATCCAGGCCTGACACATGCCACAGAGTTGATATTCCTTCGTGGGGTCGTACGCCTGCCACAGGGCGTCCATCTTGGCGCTGGCCTCACGATACGGCTTGAGGAAGCCCTCCTTTACAGTGGTAACCGAAACGATCCCATTGGCAATGGGGTAATTTTCGTACGTCGCGTTTTCCAGCAGTCCCTCAGTTTCCGTCAACGGCTTGCAGAAATGGCAAGCTTCCGGAGCCAGCCACGGTGTTTCCGTAACAGCCGCCTTGACTTCGGCCTCGTCTTCGGCCATAACCATCGAAACCACTAACGCCAGCGCAGCCAGCGCCAGCATTGTTACTAATACTTTACGCATCATCTTCCTCCTTCAGACAGTTTGCGCTTTCGCGGACTCTTACGCGAGTTCCGCGTATCTTCCTTCATGATAATTAGTAAGTTACGCCGTCACACAGTTCGATGCAATCACAAAGTCAGCGGGGGTGCAAAACTGGGCCGAGCCCCTAAGGTACAGTTCGACCATGCCATGCAACGCATATCTGAAGTACCGCGTTAGTCCGTCGTATTGGTAATAGTGCCCGCAGTGCAATATTACTGGTTAGTATCACATTCTACGTCACACTTGTTGACTTGGGAAACGTATCGAGACTTCATGATATCTGATGTGCATTAGGTAGTAGAAGTTGAGTTTCCAAACTGGGAGTTGAGCATGATAAAGTTAGTTACCGTTCTCATCGTAGTCTTGTTTACAGGGAGTTTTGCCATGTCCGCAGAGATTGATCGAGAAGTAGAGATAGCAGAAATCGAGCGTGTCATTCATCTTAGTATTGAGTGGCCATTCCCCGAGAAAGACATCAACCGGTGTCTCAGTCCGCTGGCCAAAGACGAAGGATTCTTTGTTTTCCACCCGGATTCTGCATCCACGATTGTCGGTTTCGAGGCTTTCAAGAAACACGCCGAAACGATTTTTATGAACGACGCCTGCAAACCAATAAGTTCTGATATCAGGGATATGAGGATCAGCTTATCGAAATCAGGGGAGGTTGCCTGGTTCTCTGCGATTCTTGATGATTTCGGCGAATGGGATGGCAAGCCGTGGGAATGGGTGAACACCCGCTGGACCGGTGTGCTTGAGAAGCGCGATGGTGAATGGCTAATTGCTCAGATGCATTTCTCGTTCGCATCGGACGCCAAAGATGAGAAGGAGGACTGACTAGATTGAGGTGGCAGAAACCCACCATGAATGGAATGGTGGGGCATCCAGTCCAAGATGGCGGATTCGATGACGGATTCGCCCTACACAGAAAAGCGTTCGCAGGCTCACAGAAAGAGTAGAGATTTGCCTTCGAAAGTGTGTGGTTTGAAGGCGCAATTGTCGGCAGCGGTATGTGGGGCAGTGAGTTGTGGGGAAATGGGTTCGTTTTGTGTTTTTTCGTTCCTGAGCTTCCCCCAGTTAAGTGGACAGTTTAACAAGCAATTGTCATAATCTTTTGTTCATGGTATTGATAGTTTCGTTCAAAGTCAATGGGACTGACTGAGCCAATACTTGAATGGCGGCGCCAGCCGTTGTAAAACAGTTCGATATAATCAAAGATTCTTTCTTTCGCCTCCGTCTTTGTCGCGAATCGTTCGTGATGGATCAACTCCCGTTTCAGGGTTCCGAAGAATGACTCCATCGGGGCATTATCCCAGCAATCACCCTTGCGGCTCATACTACCGATCATGCCGTTGGATGACAGTAGCTTCTGGTAATCTCCTGAGGCATACTGCACCCCTCGGTCACTGTGATGAACCAGACCACGTCCCGGTCGTCTCCGGTGTATCGCCTGGCGCAAGGCCGTCTCAGTCAGGGTACTGTCTATGTGACGACTCAAAGTATGGCCAACAATTCGACGTGAGTGAAGGTCCAGAACCGCTGCCAGATATAGCCAACCCTCATCGGTCCAGACGTACGTAATATCAGACAGCCAAATTTGGTTGGGACGAGAGGCATTAAACTCACGATTCACCACATTAGGCGACACCGGATAATCATGCCGGGAGTTGGTAGTTACTCTGAACTTCTTGACCGTCTTCGGTCGGATCCCTTCGCAACGCATCAGTCGAGCTACCCGCTTCTCATTGCAACGAATACCTCGGGCGTGAAGCTCATCGGTTATACGAGGTGAGCCGTAAGTCCGTCGGCTTTGCTGGTAAATCGCCTTGTGTATGTCTTCAGACTGTATGTCTTCAGACAATCTGGACATCTGGGTTTGAAATCTAAGACACAGTTTGTACTCTGGCAATTGCCTTTTTGTAGTTTTGTTTTCTCATTTTCAA
>QNAF01000319.1 GCA_003641405.1 Candidatus Zixiibacteriota bacterium
GGCCATGCCCGTAGCCGTTGGCCTTGACAGCAACAGCTATCTTCCTGCCACCGGCCAACGCAGCCAGATTGTCAATATTGCGATTGAGCGCTGACCGGGAAATCTCGATCCAATTTATCAGTCGTTTTGAGTTCATCAGTTCTTTTATACGCGGGACATCAGTCGTTTTGAGTTCATCAGTTCTTTTATACGCGGGACAGCGGTTTCGGACAACAAAAAGAACGATCAGCGGCAGCGTTGGTTTGGAAATGGTCGGGATTTGCCGATACAACTGTGGAGAAGAGAATACAACCCCAAGCCACGCGGATTCAATTATGGGCATTTCAGGAATTTCCGGATTCTTAGCAGCCATAGCCAACAATTTCAAGAATCACTATCAAAGCCTGGCGCGCGATATGGACCTCAATCGCACACCATCCCATTATCAGTCGCCATCACGGACACCGGAATCAATCTACGAGTCTGACGACAAAACCGGGATTGAGGATCGATATATACCTTCGACGAACATTGCACCGGATACTTCGCTGTCCAAACCAACGGGGGATGAAGGCACCACGCCAACACAGCAACCAGTGGAAAAGAAACCGGACGGCACTTACTATTACAAGCGTCGAGCCGAACTGAATTACAAGCTTGATCTTCGTTTTGATCTCGGAGCAATCACCAGGACAGTCGAGAGTATTGCGGTTGGCGAAGCGCAAGCGGTCGATGAGTTCGCGGCCGCCGGGTTTGGTCTCAGTGCGGGTCTTGACATCAAGGGCTACGAGAGCATCAAGACAAATATGATGGAAGAGTCTAAGGGCAAAGGGAACAGCAAAAGTCGCTCCGGCGTCCATATACGGAATGCCGGGAAGCTGGCCTACCACAGCCAGGATTTCGCAATGCAGGGCTTCTACAAGGAAGCAACAGATATCCGGCGTTCGCTGAAAGAGTCCGTACACGATTCTCACCGCCGCTCAGTAAGCAAGTTTGCTCTGAGGTTCCGGCTTGACAGCAGCTTCAGCATGGCGTTTGCCAATCGTTTCAACGTGCAGACTAAGCAAATCGCAGAAGAGAAGCCGGGAGCTGTCGAGGGCTATGTTGATTCAGCCGGTGAAGTTGCGTCTAAGGGGAGTGCTGAAATGATGACGGCGTTCTTCGATGCCGTGGATGGGTACCTTGATGGCGCCGAACAGAACCTGTTGGACAAAGTAGAAAAGTTCTTCAGTCTCGCTGTTGAGGAGCTCGGTTTCTCAGAAACAATGGCGGCAGCGGCGCAGGAACACCTTACAAATGCTGTCGAGACGTTCTTTGGTCGCGTGGATCAGGCTCTTGCCAGTGTTGAAGCGACATTCGCTCCACCTTCACCCAAGCAGGAACAGCCCATGTCACAATTGACACCGACGAACCTGTACGACCCAGCCGAGGCCCACGACAGTTATCAGTTGGCGACTGCTTGATAGCAGGACTAATGCTGGAACTCTTGTGCGCGGCACATGTCCACATGTGCCGCATCATCCAGCAGATGTGGACATTTGCTGGACACCGGAGCTTGATATCTTGTTGAAAAAGTCCTCTTCCTGAGTTGAGTCAGGTCCTTTCCCGCCCAAGGCGGGATGAGACCTGACTCTGTTCTGTGACATGATGTTAAGTTTTCCCTTGATACTGACGGCGCAGAGTGACATCTTCCTCTCAGATAGATGAAAGACAATATCACAGCCAATCTCACCGAGTTGCACGGTCGGATCGCAGATGCATGCGAAGAATATGACCGCGACACAAACGATATTACTGTCATAGCAGTGACGAAGACTCACTCGGCGGCGGTTATCCGTACAGCAGTGGCTATCGGATTGCATAACATTGGAGAGAGTCGTATCCAGGAAGCAGAGCCAAAAATCCTGGAGGTTGGTCATATCGCCCGCTTCCACCTGATCGGGCATCTTCAGACCAACAAAGTCAAGAAAGCAGTGCAACTGTTCGATGTCATTCACTCAATCGACTCGCTAAAACTTGCTCGAGAGATCAGCCAAAGGGCAAAGGAGCTTGATCGTACGATTGAATGCCTCATTCAGGTTAATGTCTCGGGAGAAGAGAGAAAGTACGGCATTGCTCCCAAACAAACGATTGACCTGGTGAATCGAGTCAATGATCTACCCAATATCGAACTGACCGGGTTGATGGCGATTGGCCCGCACACGGATGACGAGGACGATATCCGTACCGCATTCCAGCACGGCCGGAAGTTGTTCAATGACGCCCAATCCGTTGTGGGACGACAGTTTGACCAACTTTCAATGGGCATGTCGAACGACTATCCGCTGGCTATTGCCGAAGGGGCTACTATGATCCGCATCGGCACGGCTATTTTTGGTGCTCGTCAACCGCTCTAAATACCGTCATCAGACAGAACCTGTCATCTTTTCAAATCACTTTTCTACTAATGTTTCGCCGCTGAGGTACGATAACAATAGTAGTGTGTCGATTTGAAACGGCTCGCGGCGCGAGGACTGTCAGACACTCCGCCCGAACCGGCAACCAGTAGCAGGTGAGTATTAAGATGGATTTATCACCCAACGATATCCGGAGTTTTGAGTTCCCGACCCAGATGCGCGGCTTCGACAAGGACGAGGTCAACAGTTTCAAGGAACAGGTAGCCGGTGCCCTTGAGACAGCCAAGCAGGAGAGCCTGAAGCTATCTATGGAGATCGACTCGCTCAAGAGTCAACTGACCGCGCTCAAGCAGTTTGAAGATACGATCAAGAGTGCAGCCATCGACGCCCGCCGCAACGCCGATATGACGGTCGCCAATGCCAAGCAGGAAGCAGAGCTTATCCTGACCAGGGCTAAGGGCGAGGCTGAAAAAGAGCTGTCTTCACGTGTTCACAAAATTGCTGAACTCGAAGAACAGATTACAAATCTGGGATTGACCAAAAAGTCCTATCTCACCAAGATTCATACCCTGATCAAATCGCACCTTGACATGGTTAATGACATCACTACTTCCGAGGAAGTGAAAGACAGGCAAGCAGATATTCTGGAGGTCACTGACTCTGAGGAAGTTGACGCAAAACAACGGGAGACGATGGCAACACAACCCTCCACTGACCCCATGTCGGAAACCGAAGATGCAGAGAGTGCAGTTGAACCTGAGGCAGGGCTCTCGGAGAGTTCCAAGACCGAACTGACAGAAGCTCTCCAGGATGTGCTTCGCGACGAGGATCCGGCTGAAGCAGCCGCTGAGGAATCAGAAAGCGCGGACAAGCCGGAGAGTATCGACCCCGAACTGGCCGCGGCGCTGGAAAACTACAAGAAAGCAACTTCCGAACAGTCTGAGTCGGAACCGCCCCCCGAGCAACCTACCGTTACTCCGGATCCAGGCCAGATAGTTGAGACTTCACTCAGGGCAGATGACATACCACCGGGTTTCATTGCCAAAGAAACAAATGGTATAAACCTGACAAACAACGAGGATAGCGAGTCGTCTACAGCGCGAAACCTCTCCGTAGAACCCAATAGTCTGAATGTTGACAAACCACCGAAAGATGAAATACCGCCGGTGAAACCGGAAGATATGGCCGAGCAGATTTACCAAGTTGTGGCTACGTTTGAAGAAAACATGAGAGAGGCCGAAAAGAGCCAAACAAAACTATTGCACCACCAATCAAGAC
>QNAF01000320.1 GCA_003641405.1 Candidatus Zixiibacteriota bacterium
CATCATATACTCCGACAAACAAATGCTCAAACAGATCATATCGGACGATTCCCCCGACCAGGTAGCCAATGTTGCTACATTGCCGGGGATAGTCGGCAGCTCGATGGCCATGCCGGATATCCATCACGGCTACGGATTCGCAATTGGGGGCGTGGCTGCGTTCGACGAGGACGAAGGGATCATCTCCCCCGGCGGTGTAGGCTACGACATCAACTGCGGCGTACGACTGATCCGTTCGTCACTGGATTTCTCGGACATCGAGGGGAAAACCTCCCGGCTGGTAGACGCTATTTTTAAGAATGTTCCCTCAGGCGTTGGCGTTGGTGGCAAGCGCAGATTGTCCCCAAGCGAAATCAACGCCGTGTTAGAGCAAGGCGCCCAGTGGGCTATCAGCGAAGGTTACGGCTGGAAGAGCGATATTGACGCCATGGAAGAAAGCGGCTGCATAGCCGGGGCAGATCACTCGGTTGTAAGCAAAACCGCCAAAAAACGCGGTGCGCCGCAACTGGGTTCGCTTGGTGCTGGAAATCATTTTCTGGAAATCCAGAGAGTAGACGAAATCTACGACAGCATAGCGGCGGCGGCGTTCGGCATCACACACGTAAACCAGATCACAATTATGATCCACACCGGGTCGCGAGGCTGCGGTCATCAGATCTGCACTGACTATCTCGATACCATGCGCCGGGCCAACCAGAAATACAACATACCGCTGGTTGACCGTGAACTCTCTTGCGCCCCGGCAGGTTCCGAAGAGGCCCAGCGATATTTTACCGCCATGAAGTGCGGCGCTAACTATGCCTGGGCCAACCGCCAGATGATCACACATTGGGTAAGGGAATCATTCGAGCAAGTGCTCCGCGAGAGTGCCGAACATCTTGGTCTGCACATGGTGTACGATATCGCCCACAATATGGCCAAGCTGGAAGAGCACATATTCGAAGGCAAGTCACGCCAGTTATACGTTCACCGCAAAGGTGCCACCAGGGCATTTGGACCGGGACATCTCGCCATACCGCAAGCCTACCGCCAAATCGGCCAGCCGGTAATTATCCCCGGCGATATGGGCACAGCCAGTTATCTACTGGTGGGAACGCAAAAAGCGATGGAAGAAACGTTTGGCTCCACCTGTCACGGGGCCGGACGGCTTATGTCACGTCGGGCCGCTACCAGGCAGTTTCGGGCAGACGAGGTCCGCGCGCGACTCGAAAATGACGGCATCTACCTTCGCTCAGCCAGCACGCGGGGAATTTCCGAAGAAGCCCCCGGTGTCTACAAAGACATCAACCAGGTTGTCGAAATATCCCACAACTCAGGGATCGCTCGCAAAGTCGCCCGGTTCCGACCGGTAGGGGTGATGAAAGGATAGCACGAATTCTGCATGAATTGTCCGCAGGTTACCAGAGTATGTCAGGTAAGAGAGGCGGTGAAGAGATGAACATTTTCGCAGTAATGACCGAGCGGGTTCGGCGTTTCACCATCTTCGACGTCAAGCTGGTCCAGGGAGCGGCAATCGCGTTTGCCTTGATCATTGTCAAACTGATTCCAGATATCATGGAGCTGGACATTTTGTGGTTTGTCGTCATGGCGGTGGTTTTAGCTCTCAGACCAATGTACGTGTTTCTGAAAAGCGAGTGAGTCTTGTGCTCCTTACATTCGCGCAAAGTGCCTTGGTGCCCCATAGCTTGCTGTGGGATCTGAGCATTTTACAGCCACTTTGAATACCCACCATGCCTTCCCTTCATCCGGTTGTTTGAGGATTGACAATAGCTGCAGGCTTTGAGTATTTGAGGGGAACATATTGATCAGGTGGAGGTAGGTATGAAACTCAATGTAAAGGCTCTGGCGTTTACGTCAGGAATCCTGTGGGGACTGGGTCTTTTCTGTATTACGTGGTGGATAATCCTGTTTGATGGTGCCACCTGTGAGACCACACTCATTGGACAGGTGTATCGCGGGTACTCCATAAGCCCTATTGGCAGCGTAGTCGGACTGCTGTGGGGATTTGTGGATGGTCTCATCGGCGGGGCGATATTCGGCTGGGTGTACAATCTCGTGGCCGCCCGTACACCAAGCGCGACTGCTTGAACATTGCTGAGAGCTTACAAAGAACAACAGCAATGTAGGTCAGGACCCTTGTGGTCCTGACAGGTCTGAACATATCCTCGTATCGGTTAGCAGTCGTTGTTCCGACGCTCGCGTCAGCGAACGGAGAAACCCGATACCCAGCAGATGTGGACATCTGCCGGGCACAACAAACTGTGAGTTCGTTGCCGGGCACGATAGCCTTTGAGCTTGTTTCCATGGCTATCAAAAGGCACCGAAAAACGACCATTAGATCGACTGTAACTTTGTGCTTATCAACTGGTTACGTCACGCTTTTTACTTGCGGACTGCCGTTTTACTTGCTATTATTCATTGTCAGTATTAAGACAACACACTAACGAGCAGGTCTTCCTTGAGAGCCGGAAACAAGCCAACACTTATCGGTGGAATTGTCGAAAACGTGGTTAGATCTGTCGGCTTGCACACTGGCTATTGCGGCTGGCAAGTTGTAGAAGGTTGGTCCGAGATTGTCGGTGAGTACTACGCCAAGAAGAGCCGTGCGATTCGATTTCAAAATGGAGTTCTGTACGTAGCTGTGCCTGACTCGTCCTGGCGTCAGATGATGTCCATGGACAGCGAGAAAATACTCAAGTCTATTCACCGCCTTCCCCACGGAAGAGCGGTCAAAGAACTGCGGTTGGTCGCAGGAGAGAAAGGGTTATAGAGAAAAATGGCAACTGAGGTTAAGGAAGCCAAACGCAAGTTGAAGAAAGAAGTGGTAGCCGAAGGAGACAGCCCAAGCGGCCACAAGTATGACGCTGCAACCATCCAGGTTCTAAAAGGACTGGAGGCGGTCCGCAGGCGTCCGGCGATGTATATCGGTGATGTCAGCCAGCGCGGTCTGCACCACATGGTCTACGAAGTCGTCGATAACTCCGTCGACGAGGCCATGGCCGGGTTCTGCGATAAGATTGTCGTTGAGCTTGGCAAAGATGACTCGGTGACGGTGTCCGACAACGGTCGTGGCATACCGGTCGGCAAACACCCCACGCAGAAAGTTTCGGCGCTCGAAGTTGTCATGACCACGCTTCACGCGGGTGGCAAATTCGACCACGACAGCTACAAGGTCTCAGGCGGACTTCACGGTGTTGGTGTTTCAGTTGTTAACGCCCTCTCAGATCGTTGCTGGGTGGAGTCCTGCCGTGACGGTACTGTCTATCGCCAGGAGTACGAACGCGGCAAAGCCAAAGCTAAGGTGAAGCAAGTCGGTCAGCGCAAAAAGAGCGGTAACAAAACATGCTTTCATGCCGACCCTGAGGTTTTCTCCAAAACCGAGTTCAAGTTTGATATCGTGGCCTCGCGCCTGCGTGAACTGGCGTTCCTTAACCAGGGACTGACCATAGAATTGAAAGACCACCGCACTGACAAAGAAGTCAGTTTTCACTACACCGGCGGCCTGTCCAGTTTCGTGAAATTTCTCAACGAGAACAAAACGTGTGTTTTCAAGAAGCCGGTGCATTTTCAGAGTGTCAAAGATGACGTGGAAGTGGAAGTCGCTTTGCAGTACAACGACGGCTACAGCGAAATCGTCTACTCTTACG
>QNAF01000321.1 GCA_003641405.1 Candidatus Zixiibacteriota bacterium
AAGGTGTTGATTTCGATGCCATGGATCACAAACCGGTTAAGCTGTTCTTCCTGATAGCAGCTCCCGAGGATGCGATTGGGGCGCACTTGAACGTTATGGCACGGCTGTCGTATTTGATGAAATCGGAACAGAACCGAACAGCGTTGCTGGAGGCTACTTCCCCAGGCGATGTCCTGATTTTGATTGACAAAGTTGACTGATGTGTCTCTATAGGGGACGGTTTGAGGTATGAAATGGATTTCAAATCTCTTTGCCAGGTACTGGCGTAGCGTTCATTTCTTAATAATATTCCAGTTATCGTTGACCTTTGTTTTCGGGGGTGATCAAATTGCCAGCAGGGTCAGCGGTGTTGTTGTTGGGGCTTTCCACTATCCCTTTTTTATGATCAGAAACACCTTTGTTGAACTGAGCCGGGTGAATCAGGAAAATCAGCGGCTTCAGCAGGAACTGGTAGAGTTTTCAACACGGTTCTCCCGGTTCGAGGAGATGGAGCGAGAAAACGTCAGGCTGCGAGCGATCCTGGGTTTTGATCCTCCCGCTGGCTACTCACTGGTTCCAGCCAAAGTAATCTCAATTGCCGGTGATCTGGTGCCAACGGCTGCGATTATCAACTGCGGTCTCAATGATTCTGTCGAAGTTGACCAGCCGCTGATCAACGAGCAGGGGTTGATTGGTCGTGTGGTGACAGTTGCATCGGATGTAGCGACCGTTCAATTACTGACCGATCCGGCTCACCGCGTTGCTGTGAGGATCGCTAATAGTCGCGATATGGGTATCGCCAAGTTCAAACCCTCCCAGGGAATGATACTGGATAATGTCCCTGTGCAGGCAAATATCAAAGAAGGTGACCTGGTGGTCTCTTCGGGTCTTGGCGGGATCTATCCGCCTGGTCTGGTGGTTGGCACGGTAGTGTCGGTGTCAAGGTCCGAAGAAGAGCCTTTCTGCGATGTGCATCTGGAAACTGCGGCGGATTTCAATTCGCTTGAAGAACTGTTTATTCTCGGGATGGATGAGCCATGAGAGTGATTCCATACATCCTGTTTCTGCTGCTTGTCGGTATGCATGTTGTGTTTTTACGGGACGTGACATCGATTTACGGTGTAAGCCCGGATCTGCCCATTCTGATCGTTTTGCTTGTGGCGCTGTACAAAAATGACACTGTGGCAACATGGTTTGGCTTCGCTGTCGGGTTGGTGGCGTTTGCCGCCTTACCGGAAAGATTTGGTTGGTATGCTCTGCTCATGGCTGCGGTGGCCTTTGCTGCCTGCCAGGTACGGGAGCGACTCAACCTGGAGTCGTTGAAAGCTAAACTCCTTCTGGTTGCCGGTGGTGTGTTGTTACATGGCATACTGATACAGCTAATTGACACGGCAGGCTCACTGGCAGCACTGTGGACTTTAGTGCCCGCCGTAACAGTGTACACGACAGTAATTGCGTGGTTGTTCTTTCTCTTCAAGGAAGGCACGATTACGTTTGAGAAAACCAAGTCTATCTTTTAACGATTCATGGAGCGCCACAAACTCTCACTGGCCAGTCGGGAACGCATTGCTCTGACTGTCATAGCAATGGCCATGCTGGTTCTGGTTGGTGGACTGACCAGGCTACAGATCATTGAGCATAGTGAGTTGGCGGCGCGATCCGAGAACAATCGTATCCGAGTAGTTCCGGTCGTACCGCGCCGGGGGCAGGTGTACGATCGTGAAGGCCGTGTGATCATCGACAACAGGCCTTCCTATACCGTTTCGGTCATCCCGGCGGAGGAGGTGGCACATCAGACACTGCCGAATCTGGCCGCACTGATCGGGCTGGACACGACCGAAATCCGTCGCCGTGTCAGGAAGAACATGGTAAGTCGTTACCAGCCGTCACCGGTCAAGAAGGACGTTCCTTTTGAAGTTGTGGCAGTGCTCGAGGAACAATATGAGAAGTTCCCCGGTGCATCATACCACATGGAGCGCGTACGACTCTACTCAGCTGGCCTGGGTGGGGAGTCTTTTACCGGTCATGTTGGCGAAGTATCGGAAGAAGAGCTGGTCGATAAAGCTCAACTGCGACTGCGACTGGGGAGCATGATAGGCAAGAAGGGACTCGAAAGGCGATACGATCAGTTGCTTCGTGGAAGTGAAGGCACAGCATACATCGAAGTTTTTGCTTCGGGACAAATTCTTGGAGCGTACGAAGGCAGAGAGGGTATAGACGCCCTTCCGGGTGCTGACCTTACCCTGACAATCGATGTTGACATCCAGGAAGCCTGTACGGCGGCGCTGGACACGTTCTGTTGCGGGGCTATTGTTGCGATGGACCCACGCAGTGGCGAGATTCTGGGTATGACTTCCTATCCCAGCTACGATGCCAACATATTCTCTTCGGTTATCCCCGAAGATGTCTGGCGGGGTATCATGAGTGATTCCGCTCATCCCCTGCTGAATCGACCGCTTACAGGACAATATCCACCGGGATCAGTCACCAAGCTTGTCACGGTAGGAGCTGGATTGGAAGAACGGATCATAACTGAGAATAGTACTTTCAAACCCTGCTGTGGTGGCTACCAGTTTGGTAACCGTGTCTTTCATTGCTGGGAACTCAGCGGGCACGGTTTACTCACCGCGGTGCACGCGATCGAGGAGTCGTGTGATATCTATATGTATCAGCTTGGTATCAAGCTGGGAATTGACTTGCTAAGTCATTACTATGGTCTTTGCGGGTTTGGTCGCCCCACTGGTATTGACTTGCCGGGTGAAGTGGCAGGACTGAATCCTAACAGTGATTACTATGACAGACGGTATGGAAAGCGCAAGTGGACCAAGGGACTAGTACTGAACAATTCGATTGGACAGGGTGAAATACTGGTGACACCTCTGCAAATGGCTCAGTTCTACTGCGGTCTCGCCAACGGAGGAGTGGTTTACCGTCCGCACATAGTTAAAAGCATATCCTATCCCAGTGGCACAGTGGCTGCTATTTCACCGGAGAAATCATTTGATCTGCCGTTTTCAGAGTCGACGCTGGAGGTGTTGATTGAAGGATTGCGGTTGGTAGTTGAAGGCGAACACGGAACGGCGCGGAGCCTTCGCAACGAATTGTATTCGATCGGCGGCAAAACCGGTACCGCGCAGAACCCACATGGTAATGAACACGCCCTGTTTGTAGGAGTAGCGCCACTGGAGGTTCCGGAGATTGTGGTCTGTGCTGTCGTTGAGAATGCCGGTCACGGTTCCGAGGTCGCCGCGCCAGTGGTGGGCCAGGTGATTGAGCGATACATGGCCAAGGCGATGGATTTGGATAGTATAGTAGTTGTTACCACAGGGGACAGAGAGTAGTGCTTAACTACGGTGATCTGGACTGGAAACTTATCGGTGCCGTGCTGGCGCTGTCTCTAATCGGTGCATTTTTGATCATGTCAGCACAGTATCACGCCGACAGCCCTTATCAGCAGAGTTACTACCTGCGCCAGTTGATCTGGTTGGTCATCGCACTGGCTGTTTTTGCGGCGGTGATACATCTACCGCTTCGGCTCTTCGACCTCGGGGCGTATCTTCTCTACGCGTTTGCACTGGTTCTTCTTGTGCTCGTGCTTGTAGTGGGTTCATCGAAACTCGGTGGCGCGCGTCGCTTTTTCACATTTGGTTTTATC
>QNAF01000322.1 GCA_003641405.1 Candidatus Zixiibacteriota bacterium
AAAGAACTTAAGGAACTCGTCGGTCGTCCCGTACTGCAACGGCTTGCCGATAGTCTCGGCACGCCCGGTTACAGTGACCAGGTGCTTCTCCAGCAGTGTGCGAATGACACCGTCGGAAGCTACCCCTCGAATGTTCTCAATCTCGCCCTTGGTTACCGGTTGACGATAGGCGACAATTGCTACTGTTTCCAGCCCGGCACGGGAAAGACGTAACTTGCGACGACTGCTGAACATCTCCTCGACAAATCCTGTATACTCAGGAAGGATGTAGAATTGATATCCGCCGGCAAGCTCGCGAATGCGAAAACTGCTGCTTTTCTCGGCATAGCCATCGTTGAGTTGGGATACAGCCTTCGCTACTTGCGAGGGCGTAAAGTCGTTCACCAGTTGCACGATCTTGCGAACGGGCAACGGTTCCGGTGAAGCAATAATCAACGCTTCGACTGCCGACTCTCTATATCCGTCATACATCATCTCTGGTTGTTCCATAGTCTTCATACTGCTGCCTCAGCTAGTTCAACGTCCCTCTGGATCGGCCCTGTCTCGTCACCACGAGCTACTCGGACCTCCGAAAACGGCACCGTCTGATATAGCTTGATTTGACGATGCTTGGCAAGCTCCAGGATAGCAATAAACGTAACGACAGCAACAATCTTGCTGGGCATGTCAGCAAACAGCTCTGCAAAAGTAGCGAATTCTTTGATCTCAAGCAGCTTCAGTATCACCTCGATACGATCCTCAATGGAGATATCCTCGGGATCAACTTTATGGATCGCCTCCGGGCGCCGAGCCGAAAGTACTTCCTTGAATGCCACGACCAGGTCGAACAGGCTGGTCATAGGCTGAACGTCAACTCGGCCTTCGATTTTCTCCACCGGGGACGGCGGAATATATACTCGCTCTTCCTGAAGAGCGCACTCCCTGAGAATATCACCAGCTTCCTTGTACTTCTTGTACTCAACAAGTGCCAGGATGAGTTCTTCCCTCGGATCCGGCTCGTCCGTATCGCTCTCATCCCTGGGCAGGAGAAGACGCGTCTTGATGCGTATCAGCGTGGCAGCCATCAAGATAAACTCTCCGGCAACCTCTAAGTCGAGATTCTTCATCATCTCGACATACCGAAGATACTGGCTGGTGATACGGGCTATGGGAATATCATAGATGTTGACTTCTTCCGACCTTATCAGGTGAAGCAACAGGTCCAGCGGCCCGTTGAACACTTCGAGGTCAACTCGATAGTTGTCTGTCTGACTGTCAACTCTGGTCTCTATCATTTCTTCTTCTTTCTATAGGCCATCTTCATGGCAGCCCGCACTTTTTCCATCACGGACTGCGCCCGGTGACGCGCTCTCTCGGCGCCGGTCTGCAGAACATCCCAGATGTAATCAGGGGTCTTCACTAATTCCACGCGGCGCTCTCTTATCGGCTGCAAAGCCTCATTGATATTGTCACTGAGCGTCTTCTTGCAGTCAACACAACCAAGTTCGCCACTACGGCAACCGGGAGCGATTTCCTGATCGGGATTCTCACTGTAAACCCGATGCAGCAGAAACACCGGGCACTTCTCAGGTGTTCCCGGATCTCCCCGATGTACTTTCTTCGGGTCAGTAAAATATGAAGCTATCTTCTTCTGAGTCTGCTTCTCCGTGAAATCGATCGGTATATGGTTACCGTACGATTTTGACATCTTGCGGTCGTCACTGCCCGGAATGAGCGGTATTTCGGTAAGCAATGCTTCCGGTTCAACCAGGACCTTCCGGTAGGTACTGTTAAACCGTTTGGCCAGATCATTAGCCAGCCAAATATGTTTCTCCTGGTCCTTTCCAACCGGCACCTTGTGGGCGTTATACACACAGATATCCGCCGCCTGCAACACGGGGTAACCAAGAAAACCGTAAGAATCAAGCTGTTCTTTCTTCTCCTGGTAGGTGGGAAGCCGCGTCAGCGTGGGCACAGTGATGAGCATTGAGAACAGCAGATGCAGTTCAGCGTGCTCCTTGACCTCGGATTGTATGAAAATTGCACACTTCTCCGGATCGAGCCCCGACGCCAGCCAATCGATTGTCATCTCGAATATCCGCTCCTTGAGGTCTTTGGTCTGGCCGCCAGCGGCAGTCAGGGCATGCCAGTCCACTATACAGCAGAACATCCAGTAATCATCCTGGAGTCTGACCCAATTGCGCAGGGCACCCTCAAGATTGCCTATATGCAGTGACCCTGTCGGCTGCATTCCGGATAGGATTGTTTGTTTCTTCTCACTCATTGTCAATTCCGGACCATCGTTCTCAGGGTGATGATTTTATCAATCCAGACCTGTCAAATCAACAAAAAAGCCCTGAAATATGACTTCTCGCATCGGGCACAGCAGTGGTCAGCGGTCCGCTCAGAGTCGCTGTCACCGGTGATGTCAGCTTACTGAGAGCCTGATGAGTCCTTGGCGTTGCTTGGTGCCCCACAGCTTGGGGCCTGTTGAAAAACCCGATAGCAGCGTTGTGTCGGGTCACGTTACATCATGTCACAGAACAAAGTCAGGGAGAGGACTTCTGTGCGCGGCACATGTCCACATGTGCCGTTTCATCCAGCAGATGTGGACATCTGCCGGACACAGGCTTTTTTCAGCACGCCACTTGCTGTGGGTTCTGACCCTATGTATCTTCCGTTGTGACCAAGGTGTGAATTACCCCAAGTAACTATATAGTGGTCAGTATTATTTTTTGGTGGGATCGACAGGTCACATCCCACCTCAGACAGGACAAGACCTGCCGAAACGTTGGAAATCCCTCTGCTCCAGACGCCAGGCAGGGACGGTTAGTAACTGATTGAAACCTCTATTTCACCAGAGAAACGGCCGTTCCGTTGCCCTTGCGATGGTACTCGACCTTGCCCTCACGGGCCAACCAGCCAAGCGACTGGTAGACAATCACATCCTTCTCTTCGACCATCTTCGGAAGTCGGGAAACACTAACTCTCTCACCGTCATTTAGCGTATCCCATATTTTCCCGGCGGTTGCGCCAATCTTCTCTCTCATGACTCACTCCTTTTTCCTATCACTGGCGACAGTTTTCATATACTCCAAAACCATTTCATTTTCATTATTGACATGGCATCCTGCCATCCGGTATTCATATGACCATACCGACAAACATTGTCGATCGGAACACCTGCAATGTCAAATACTTCCGACACTGTTTTTTTGCGCCCACTTGCAGACTCTGATTCGCTCGAAGAGTTGACCGACCTGTTGCACCGTTCCTACAAGGCGTTGGCTGACATGGGCCTGCGTTACATGGCCACACATCAGGATATCGGCATAACTCGCAGACGCATTAGTGACGGAACCTGCTGGGTAGCAGTGATCGGCGAGCAAATTGTCGGTACTATCACCTACCATAATCCCGCTCATACCAAGGGATCACCCTTCATGGAGCACCCGGAAGTTGCTCATATCAGTCAATTGGGTGTAGAACCGGATTTCCAGCGCCGGGGAATCGCTACTCAATTGATGAATCAGGCCGAAAAACAGGCCAGAGATGATGGAGCCTCCGAAATCGCCCTGGATACAGCCGAATCAGCCGGCCACCTGATTGACTGGTACAAAAGGGCTTGTTGAAAAACCCTCCGGATT
>QNAF01000323.1 GCA_003641405.1 Candidatus Zixiibacteriota bacterium
CCGCTGGCGCTGCCCGAGGATGCTGCTGCCGGGGTGTTGGCGGTTGACGGCGAGGTATTGTTCATCGTGGACCGGGGAAACTCCCGGGTGCGGGCGGTAAACGTATCCGGCGCCTGCGATTCGGGCCAGGGACAATCAGTTACCATAGGAGGTTCGGCGGGTGCCCCGGAGGTGACCATCCCCCCCGGTTACATGGTCACGGTAATGGGCGCAGGGCCGGGAGCAGAATCCGGATGCGACCGGGAGCCGCCTGGAAGCTATGGCACCTACGGGCCGGAGACACCGCTTTCCTGCCCAGACGGCCTGGAGGTTATCGAGGAATGTGACGGAGCGGGTAACTGCCTGGCCAGGTACCTGGTGGTCTCCGATACCAACCAACACCAGTTGCTGGCCATGGGACTTGACGACATGACGGTGGCTCGGTTCGTAGGAGAGACCGGGCAGGGCGGTTACCAGACAGGTTCGCTTGCCACCGCGCTGCTGAAGTTTCCCCAGGGGATATCCTACAATCCCGAACTGGACATTTTTCTGATAGCCGACAGAGGCAACAGCGTCATCAGGGCGGTGTATTTCAGTGATCCGGACGGCGACGGCATAGGTAGCGGCGCGGACAACTGCCCGGCCGTTGCCAACCCCGGCCAGGAAGACGGTGACGGAGACGGCGCCGGTGATGTTTGCGACAACTGCCCGCAGGTGGGAAACCCGGATCAGGTCGATACCGATGGAGACGGGGCGGGCGACGCCTGCGACGCGGATATTGACGGCGACGGAGTCGGAGAGCAATCAGGTTGGCACCCGTGTCATGGTGGGGTGACAATTAATTGTGCGGACAATTGCCCTGCTGACAATAACCCCAACCAGGTTGATAATGACTGGGACGGTGTTGGTGATATTTGTGATAACTGCCCGGGAATAACAAATACAGATCAGGTTGACAGTGATTCAGATGGCATAGGTGATGCTTGCGACAACTGCCCTTACACTGCCAATCACGAGCAAACAGATACTAACGGCGATGGCGTAGGTGATGCATGTGCAGCAGATCCGGATGGAGACGGCGTGGACAGTTTGCAAGACAACTGTCCTCAGGAATCTAACGCCAGCCAGGATGATAGTGATGGGGATGGACTCGGCGACGAATGTGACAACTGCCCTTATGTTTACGACGTCGATCAGCCTGATAAGGATTTTGACGGTGTTGGTGATTTCTGCGACAACTGCCCGGAGCGTTGGAATTCCGACCAAGGCGATTATAATTCCGATGGAATCGGCGATGCTTGTTCGGATATAGATGGTGATGGCCTTGGTGATGACCTGGAGTTGCTGATGGGTAGCAGCAACAGCAGTGCAGATACCGACAATGACGGTCTGTCAGATGGTGCAGAATACGCGAGCGGAACCGATCCGACCGACGCAGACACCGATGACGATGGCATCAGCGATGGTGATGAAGTATCTGGCGGCGGTGACCCACTTGACGGTATTGATATCGTAACCGACTGGTATGTTGAATATCCGCCAGTAAAGGTCCATCGCGAACACACCTGGACACCTGATTGCATCTATGACATGGCTCCTGTGGATGTAGAACTCGGCGGCAGTAACTTCGTATTGGAAATAAACGCCAATGGTACTGTCGTAGACCACGGTAGTAATGCCATGCTAAGAACCAGTGCCAGGTTCGAGGCTGAACAGTGCGATTTCTGCGAGCCGATGGATTGGTGCAACTACGAGATAAACGTCTCCGGTGCGTACCTGCCCAAAGATCCCTGGGACGTGGGTGAAGGTGTTGAGATTGGCACGCTAACCGCCAGCGCGCTGCGCTTTGTCTTGTCGCTGAGTTTCCTGCCCGAGGCAGAAGCCAGTGTAAGACTTGTGGGGGAGACAATTAGTCAGGCCGAAGTTGATTTTAATGCATCTCCTGCAGCATACCTGAACTCCGGCTACTTTTCTTCACGTGAACTGCCGGCCATCGAGGAGGGACATCCCCACCATCACTTCAATTATTCCTACTCGATACCCCTCTACCTTTTCAAGAAGGGAAAGCCCTTCGAGTGGCCTGCAGCAATCGGAGATGCCTGCGCCGGAGATGCGCGCGAACAGGGCACATCATCGACATGTACCATGGTCGTCAGTGGTGACACGATGCACTTCTGGCCCATGTACGCGAGCTTCGAGCCAGATGATGTCTACCCGGCACAAACCTCGCATTCGAATGACACCACGGTTCGCGTCCACGGTCCTCCAAACATCGCCTATGAATTAACAATGGACCGCATCAAGAACACTGGCGGCCACCTTGACGATCGTCACTGCGCCTGTCCTGACATAAGGGAATGCGTGGGTTATTTCACAAAAAGCAACAGTAACATCGTCGATGGCGTCATTTCCGACAGCGGTCACGAAGACCAGGCCTACAGGGCAGGCACCGTCGCCGGCGAACAGCAGGCCGAGAAAATAGTGTATCATCTCAACGGCATGGACTACGAGGTAAATGGCCTACAAACAGCTGGCGGAGATGACCCGCAGGGAAGAAAACTCTTGGTACGGGTGCCGGGTCTGGTTTTGTGCCAACAGACTTCTGCTCATTTGAGGCTAGCATATTTTGAGCAACATTCTTCCTGCGGTACTAATGATTGGCATGATATAAGTGGTAGGTACTTCTGGGTTGCTTCTGGGAGTATTCCTGGCAGTGCACCAACATGCGATGCTGTTAATCAATTTGCTGATATATGGCACAATAGCTCAGCCAACACTACGCATCATGATCTAACTGCGAAAGACATGTCCCTTGTGTGGGGTGGAGTGCTGTCGATAAATGCCACCTGGCAGCCCGACCATATAACACACAGAGAAGGTCGCAATGCTGACGTGAGCTATAGAAACAGTGGCGTAGACACCAATAATATTGATCAACTAGATGCTATTCTGAATATAGCCAGGTCCCTCTCCAACTGCACGGCTCATGACGAAGGTGACCATGTTCACTTGGAGTGTTTTTAGGAGATTCGGATGCGCTCCAGAATAACCACATTACTGTTACTCGCCTGCCTGACCGGAGGAAGCGTTCACTCGTGGTCACGTTCCCGCTTCACGTTGCCACTTCCCATGCAGGCAATTGCGGATGCCGGACTCGATGCTCTGGTCTTGAAAACAACTAGAGGCGGAAGATATATTCACATAGACTGTTCCCCCGATTACCAAATAGACAAAGTGCGCAAGAAAGTCATTGCAAGAAGAAAGAGAGGGCAGAAAAAAAGGATTGTGTGTATTTGGGACACAACAACAGGAGTATTGGTGTATCGTATGCCAGTGGAATGGGTCGCGACTAGCAACGCTGAGGCAAAGAAAATATTATCGCGCTGGGGAAAGAAGACAATTGACATCAAGTACGAAATGGCCTCTGCAGGTTGCCTGCTATACCTTGTGTCCGAGGTTACACAAGAAAGCGAGGGGAACAGGTATCTGTACTCCTACAGAGTGACAGTTGATGAAAGGTCGAGGAGAATGTTTTCTAGCATGAGAATTCCCTCCCTTGATTTCGAATCATGCCGGGAAAGTGTGTGCGAACCGATAAGGCCAAAAATAGATGCGAAATCGAAGGTGCCATATTCTTATTTTA
>QNAF01000324.1 GCA_003641405.1 Candidatus Zixiibacteriota bacterium
ACGTTATCGGTCTGCTCGGGTAGGAACTCGAACGAGACCTGCCCGGCGGACGCATCATCAATAGTCCCCTCTAGCTCAAAGAGGTTGGTAGCGGAGTTGATGAAGTGGCTGACTGCCAGCTTAACAGCCAGAGTAGACCCTGGATCGAGGGTATCCAGATCCAATGGATTACCGTCATCATCCCTGACAACGATGTTTACGGTTTTGGTCTGCCCCTGCGCCAGACGGATCAGCGGGGTATCCGTCGTACACTGCACTTTGAAGTATTGGCTGTCGTCAAACGGCATATTGAGCCCCTATTCGTACTCCTCCACGCAGCCCCAAGTCCGAAAGCCCGAATCTGCTTGGTCCTCAATCGCCGTATAAACGGTATCCGGCTCCCCACAAGCAGCAAGAGCCACTCTGCCACTTCGCGCATCGGCCTCTAACTGCTGCCGTAAGTCTGGACGCCCGACAATTGCCTCAAAAAGGTTACCGGAGAAACGCACTGTTTCGTGCGCGTTCAGCGTCCTCCCCCAACCGCTGGTCGTAGGATACCAAGGTAGAAATATGGGAATCCCGCTAGGGTTCTTGACCGCAGTGTAGTCCACTCCGTGAGATCGTGGCAGGTTGGCCATCGTTTACCCCCACTAGCAATAAGAAAAACGGACACGGGCTCGTGGGGCGCCGTGCCCGTTATCCTCACGTCAGCTAAGTTGACACGAACTACGAAGACGGGCACGGAGCCGTCGGAATGCTCGTGATCTCCAGTTTGTCGTTTTCGATCAGGCTGTGCAATTTCTCGATCATCCGCCGACCTTTGATGCCCGGATACTTGCCTGCCAGCCAAGACCACACATCCCCCTTAATAGTCAAAGTCCCGGCATCGGCCAGAGTCTGCCCACCAAACATCGACAGCACCAGGCTTCCGCCACTCACATTAGTGATTACGCTTTCTGCACACGAGGCGTCGGCCATCGTTCAGCTCCTTTATTCCGTATGCTGCTCGCAGATCACGGCATTACCGGTCAAACCGGCAGACACCGCGATCTTGTACTTACCCGCTGGCATCCACGGGAAAACGAAGGCTAGTGATCTATCGTCCAACTCGGTGTTGATCACATCCAATTTTGCATGCGCGATCGCCGCCCAGCGCTGGGAAGCAGAAATCGTGCTCCAATCCGGAGGCTCAGGGCAGCTCCCTCCCTCGCAAATTTTGCTTTCCCACTCGGCGTATGACCAAAGGGTAAGACGCGCAGCGTCAACGTCCAGAGTCGCTCCGTCTTCCAACACAACGTAAACGACCAGAGTCTGTTGTCGTGCCCGAGCAACCGGCTCTCCGTCGCTCTGAACAGTAGTATCGACAACCGTCAGGTCGGAGATGTTGCTAGGATCAGTAATATTCCCCGTCTGTTCGTGCAGAGCACGAATAGGGGTCAGATAAGACCAATCCTGGGCCTTTTTGCCGGGCATAGTCTCCTACTCTTCCTGCAAAAGACCGGCAACAAGCTTAGCCGCAGCCAGAGCCTCGGGCGTAGGGGTGACTTCCGAGGCAAACTTGTGGAATGCCGCATCGTCCCCCGACGGCTCCTCGCCGAACAGAGAGCTTAGGGCAGCACTTGCCTGTTTGTGGATGCTGCCATCGCCGTCGTCAGACGTCAGTTGGACCTCTGCCTGCTTAATACGGTTGACGTTATCCAACGCCTCAAGCAGGTCGTCAGGCGTCTGAATCTCGACCCCACGTGCGGCACACTGCTTGATGAAGGCCGGAACGTAAAGGTGGTCGAAGAGCACCTCTCCGGCCTGTTCGAGTTTTTCGCTAGTATCAGTACCCATCGTTTTCTCCCGTGATCCTACCCGGCGGGCGGGGGTGGCCAGACCCCCGCCCGTTCAGTGGGGCAGGAGGATCAACACTACGAGAACAGCCCCCGACAGATCGCAGCGACGTTCCCGATTGCCGCACCGACGCTCTCATAGGCCGAGAACTCCAACATGTACGCCTCTCGCTTGATGTACATGGTGGTATCAGTCAGCACCAGCATCTTGCCCAGATACTTCGGCTCGGCAAATCCGTACATCTCGTTGTCGACCACCAGACGCCGTTTGATGGTAACGATCATCCTGGTGTTCAACAGATTGCGCTCGGCAAAGCCGTTGCGCAAAATTTCCTCGGACAGCGGGCCACCGATCTCGTCGTAACCCCACTTCTGCACGTCTTTGATGGTCACGTTGTTGACCACGATAGTAGCCGCCTCCAGGT
This sequence comes from Candidatus Zixiibacteriota bacterium, assembly GCA_003641405.1. GTDB lineage: Bacteria > Zixibacteria > MSB-5A5 > GN15 > FEB-12 > B22-G1. The sequence continues at coordinate 2,240 of QNAF01000324.1, forward strand.
GAGAGGGGGTAGACGGCAGAATCTTGAGGAAGTCGTTGACCGAATCACGGGTAACGCCGCCAGTGATACTCCTGTACTGCGAAACGCCGGTCTCGGGCACCGTACTGTCGATAGTACCGAGCAGCACATTGACCGTGGCGATCAATTTGCCGTCTTCCTCGGCCAGCATATCCTTGACCGCGTTATCCGACAGGATCTGCCGAATATCCATGTCGTAGGTCCGCAGCTCGTCCACGTCCTTCATGAACCGTGGCGTGCTGATCCGGTCGAACATGATCCGGTAGCGCGGCGCTTTGATATATCGAGCAAAGGGCTGCGTAGCGAACGGGATCGACACGGCGGCCGGAGAGTTAGGCTCCTTGTCCAGGACCACCACAGGCTTATCCGTATCGACCTGCCGATCGAGGTCTGAGTTACCGACCGCGATTGGCGGGAGGATCGCCCGCAGAATGCCCTCTTCCCGGACCTGCATCCGCAAAAAGCTGTTCAGAGCGTCCTGCGCATTTTTCACGATGGCAGGGTTGTCGCTCTGCAAGTGCTCCCAGAATTGTTCACAAGTAATCCGGGAGGTTGGATCTGAGATCAGAGCCATTATTGCACCTCATTAAAGCTAGGGTTCACAGGTCAGCCCAACGTAGCCTACGCCACGCTGATCTCGCTTGGCATAAACCACGTCCAAAAGCGGACAACGGACTGCCCGGCTTCGTTCGTAAACGTACCATCCGCCGAATCCGAATCAATCTCACTCACGATGCCGCAAATGATGTCCGTACCCAGCGTGCCCTTCTGGATCGCTCCAGTTCCACTCCCGCCTGAGCCGTCATCGCTCGTCAGATAATCGCCCACGGCGAAGGTCTGCGAATCAGCGATCTCCGTGCTCTCCAGCTCAAAGTCACCCAAGCAACTCAAAGCCATGAGCACGCCGCCAGCGATGTTCCCCAGATCAGGATTAACGTCGAAGTCGTTCTCGTTTTGGAAGGCGAAAAGGGGAGGACTTCCGGTCGAAGTGCTAGTCCCCGTACCCAGCACCCCCAATTCAAACGTGTTCGAGGAAGTGACGTGAACCACGCACCCCGCGTAGACAGGATTAGTCTGCGTGGCGATAGGCAACGTCTTTTCAAGACACAGACCACGATCACCTACCCAGCCCTTACGCGGGTTGAGCTCATGATCGAACATCTGGCCGTAATCGGTTCTAGTTCCGGGCATCTCACACCTCTTTGCTGTGTAAACGGTCCGGTAGAAAGCTCGTCGTTTCTACCCGCTCGCTTTTATCATCACACGGCTGCCGATTGCAACATTTCGGCGAACACACGATACGACTCAGGCTCCTGGCGGAAGCGCGGGTCATACTCCTCAGCCTCTTTCGTCACCCCGGC
>QNAF01000325.1 GCA_003641405.1 Candidatus Zixiibacteriota bacterium
CCGGAACCTATGAAGGTGCCTTCTCTGCAGGCTCTGAAGACATCTCTGACAATGAGCAGGCAATTCTGGAACTCGCGGTTGACGTAGCCAGCGCTGGAACTATATCGTTCCAGTACAAGGTGTCATCCGAGGGCGGCTGGGACAGTCTCGGATTCTATATCGACGGTAGCAGGCAGGGATCCTGGGATGGCGAAATTAGCTGGTCGCTGGCGAGCTTCCCGGTATCTGCCGGCCCACACACGTTCACATGGAAATACGAGAAAGATGGAAGCCAGAGCAACGGTGATGACCGCGCCTGGATAGACTACATTGTTTTCCCCCCGTTGAATATCAACTTGACTATTGAGACAGCATCACTACCGGACTGGACTGCGGGACAATCTTATTCACAGCAGCTTGAAGCTTCCGGCGGCATCGGTGGAAAAACGTGGACCGACAAGAACGGTGACTTAGTAGGCACCGGACTGACGTTGACAACCGGTGGATTGCTTTCCGGTATACCCACATCTGACGGACCAGTCCAGTTCACAGCCGAAGTTACCGACGGCAGCAAGGCTGTCGATGAGAAACTCCTCGGTTTCACGGTCAATCCCGTACCGGAGATCACTACCACGGACCTGCCAAACGGAGACGTAGCAGAACCGTATTCTCAGCAGTTAGCAGCAACCGGCGGTACAGCCCCCCTCGTCTGGACTGACCTCTACGATGACCTGACCGGCACCGGCCTGACGCTGTCAAGTACCGGTCTACTCTCGGGAACACCTATCGAGGGTACGGTCAGTTTCACGGCTCAGATCGAGGACATAGTTGGCGCAACTGATGAAGCGCTGTTCAGCTTCGATATTCTTATGGGTTGCTGCATCTCACCGTCAGTCGGTGATCTTGATCAGGGCGGCGGAGTACTCGGTTTCAACTACGACGGCGCTGATCTGTCATTGATGATTAACGGACTGTTCATTGATCCGGCGAATGGCTGGGATAGCATTTGTCTGGATGAGGCCGACGTTGATTTCAGCAGTACTCGACCGGTTACTGATCCGCTGACTGTTGATGGTGCTGATCTATCATTGTTGATAGATGCGCTGTTTGTGGACCCGACGCACTTCTTGAAGAATTGTGACGGATCGGATAACTACTGATGACTATTGGCGGGATCATTGGCACTCTTGGAGTGGTCGGTTCCCGCCAGCCAACTGTCATGCTGAGCCTGTCGAAGCATGGTGCGCCATTTGGCTACTCCACCCTTCGACAAGCTCAGGGTGACAGATATTGCGTATGAAGTGCCGCCAGGTGTCCCTGCCTGGCGGTTCGTTCGTTAACTTAGCTAATATTTGCAAAACTGATTAAACACATTCATGGGGGTGACCGTCTTATTCTGACGGCTGTTTGAGTTTCTGGTACCTGCGCGGCAAATAACCGCAAATTTCACCAGAATACGTTTTTGAGGACCAAGACAGCCTGCAGGAGTACCCAGGAATGACCAGGCGACAGATCCCGCATGACCGAATCTGAAAGCGCTTGCTGGATATAATCGCACTCATTCTGCAACATAACAGCAATGAGGAAAACCCCTTTTACCCTTTCGTAATATCTTAAGTGATCTGGACGGTGATACCGATATCGACCTGATAAGCACTGCCGTGCATTCAGCCGAGTGGATCGACTGGTGGGAAAACGATAACTCGCAGCAATTTACGTAGAGTACACTTCGGGAAGAAAGCGGGATTTCCGTCCGGTTGCTTTTGATATTGAGGTTAGCCGATCATTCGTTTCCCCCGTGGTTGCGACTCACAAGCTGCGAGCTTCATTGTGGGCGGCGTATGTCCACATGCGCCGCGTCATTCGGCAGATGTGGACATCTGCCGGGCACGAGAGAATCTGGTGTCTGGTGCCCCACAGCTTGCTGTGGGTTCTGAACTCACCTGATTATCGCAAACTTGCCGATCTGGGTACGACTCTCTGACTCGACCACCCAGTAGTACAAGTTGGACTCAACCGTCATTACATTGCGGCTAATCATGTCCCAGGTATCATGCGACGCCTCAGGGCCACCGTTGGGATAGTTATGACGGATCGTGCGGACGCGGTCGCCGTCGAGCGTAAAGATGTGAATGGTGCAGACTTTGGGCAGGTTGGCGAAATGTATCCGGCGTGAGCGATCTGGAATCTCATCACCATAACGATTCTCGTAACCATGACCGGGATAGTCAGCATCGATCCGGTAGGGGTTGGGATAAACGTAAACGTCGAGGTCGTAAGCTTCGACTGAGTCGGCATCCGTCTGGGCGTAACACTCAATCAGAGTATTAAGAACGCTGCTCTCTTTGGACGGTATCCCACCCTGAGCGAAACCAAAGTCAAACGCTGTCACACTGACAAAATATGGCACGGTCGGCAAGAGATTGCCATAAACGTATTCGTACTCGTAGAACTTCGGCAGTGGCTCGCCATGCTCAAGGGTGATGTCATCGTCGCTCCAGAGGGCTGAATCCGTCCCGGGGTCATCAGCTTCCGGGTAGACCTTGCGGATGCCACGAGGATCAGTCAAATCCGACAGGTTGTAGTCCATGGCTGTGAAATAGTAAAACACGCTGTCATACTCGTATGGAAAGGCTCGTGGATATTCCAGCGGATTGAACAACGGATCACCGTACATTGTTCGCAGGGAATCCAGCGTGAACGGAGGTTCGCTGTTAATCCAGCGGGACTGGCCGCTTGAGGTCACTGTGTAGACGAACCGATTGAAGTTCTCATTGTCGAATGATGTCAGCACGGAGAGGCTGGTCTTGCGGTCATCGAGACCGCAGTAAACACGATAGCCCTCAAAGTCTTTCTGCTTGCTGAAGGGGTCAACGAAGTTCTCGGTGTAGAAGCCGTTCCAGCGGATAGTGAGTTTGCCAATCTCGGGGATAACAATAACTTCCGGCGCCGGTGGCGGTACGTCCGCTCGCCAGTCCGGTATACCGTCACCTTCGTACCAGACGGTGTCGCCGTTGCACATGTAGAACTCGCCAAAGTACTCGTCGCCGTCAGTGTCAACTCCGGGGTTATCATAGACCCATCGTGCCCACTTGGCATTCTCTGCCAGGTCAGAGAAATCAAGCTGGTCGTAGAACCACTCTGGGTGATAGGGGTCAAACAAATCCTCCCAGGCATTGGGGTCATGGTGCACGTCCTCACCGCCGACTACCGCAATGGCAAACGGCAGGGACATCCCCGGCCCAAGCCTGAAGGGGCCAAAAGACAGGAGACCAAAGCACTGTTTGCCCGTAGCGATTTCCTCTGCATTGATCGGTGGTGGCAACCAACCCTTTGACGTTTTGTTCACAGCCGTAGTGATCTGGTCATAGTCCACTTCCCATCGGTTGGCCATCACCTGATAGAAGTCGGCATCTTTCCACCAACCGCCGATAGGCGCACAGCGGCGAAAATCCAGTAGTTTTTGATCTCCATACGGTATCCGTTGCGGTTGCCAGTACCTACCGCCATCACCCCAGGTCTTCCAGTTGAAACTGACCTTCACATCGTTATCGGGCGACCCCAGGAACATCAAACCCACCGCCCCCAGAGGGGACTGGCGGTTAAAGATCCCTTCTACAGGGTCGCCATC
>QNAF01000326.1 GCA_003641405.1 Candidatus Zixiibacteriota bacterium
CTCAGCTCGCCGCCGAGGTCGTTCCAGTCGAGGGTCATGCCGCTGGCATACTCGCCGAGCACGGGCTCGCCGATCTCGCCCTCGTACTTGATGACGAGATACACGCCGCCGAGTTCGGTGGGAGCATCGATGTAGATGTTGTCGCCGGAAACGGTGAGCTTCACAGGCTCTGAAGGAACGCTGTAGGACAGAGGAGCGATGAACCCGTTGATCACGGCCGTCATAAGAACCAGATCACCCATCTCCCAGGCATTCGTGTTGTGGTTGACGTCGGAGTTCTGTGTAGCCTCGTGCCACATTTGTTCATCCCACCCAGTGGGCAGATTATTGAGGCCATACCAGCCGAGAAGGACCTGGTTGAAGAAAGCGGCATCAGCGATCTCGTAAGGCACGTCGTTCAGGTTGACGTCACCTGTCATAGTCTCAAGACTCCATGCAGAGATATCACCGGCAGGACAGTCGATAGTATCTATACAATATATGTAATTCTGACCGTTATATTCAACCCAATCGAACCCATCGGCCAGCACGACTTTCTCGGCCAGACCGGCATTCTCATCGCAAAGGTCGGCAACAGTTGTATTCGTATCTACACTACAATCAGGCCTCATCTGCAGGCTAACAAACGGCGTGAACAGAACCAGACCGTTTGCGCTGCTTATGCTGTTGTCACCACACTCCTTCGTGATGAACTTGAGGTCGCAGGCATAGTTGGGATCCCAATCATGATTCATGTTGAACACGAGGTGGAAAATGGGGAACTGGCAGCCACGAGGTATGGGCGGAGTGTAAACGTTGTTGGCCTTATCCCTTATGGCCACAACCCTGACTGCGGGCCACACGTCGACGACGCCGGCAGGGATTATGTTGTAGTCGAAGTACTCACTGGTATATCCATTTATGGTATCCTCAACCACACCCATCAGGGTCATGCAGGAAGGATCATAGGCTATCAGGACATCGTAACCGCCGACTTCCGGATCAATTACAAGCGTATCGTCGTCGTGGATGTATAAGTACGGAACCTGTGCCGTGCTCATGTAAACGGGATAGTTCACGATCTCTCCGGCATAGGCACACATCTTCTTCAGGTGGAAAGCAAACTTGTCAACGTTTTCTTCCCAAGGTATCTCAGCGCAACCGGCTGTCACGTGTATATATGCCGTACACTGGGCAGTCAGGCCCCCCATGTCGGTGGCGGTGAAGGTGACGGTGTAATCACCGACATCGGCATCAGTGGGAGTCCAATCGAGGGTGGCAGTGCCGTCGCCGTTGTCGACGAGTGTCGGGCTCGTGGCAGGCGCGGGAGAGATGTCGTAGGTTATGGTCAGGGCATCGCCGGTGTGAGGCGGCTGGCAGGCGAAGTCGGGATCATCGAATAACACATTGATCGTCTCAATAGAACTATTTATCGAGACAGTCTGATCATCCGGATCGACGCTCACGCAGGAAGGGGCCCTGTTCACGTTCACGACGTTAATCGTATCGGCTATCGGCGGAAGCGATTGTCCGTGGACGTTACTGGTAAGCTGGAAGACGACGATATACTGGCCGTCATCGCAGTAACCGGGATCGAGATCCAGGGTGCCGGTCACGGGATACCCGGGATTGCCGTCAGTCCAGGTCATCCAGGACTCCTGGCCGCTGATAAGGTTGAGAACGAGCTCATCGGCGGGATCAGAGCTCGTGCCTTCCACCGTAATGGTAAGATGGTCACCTTCGTTGACACTCTGAGGGGGAGGAGGGGTGAATGAAATGGTCATGGTATAGAGAGGTATATCTATCTTGCCGTCTTCGAGCGTGGCGTCTCTCTGCTCAGAGGCAGGATATGTGGCGAAAACGGCATCTAAGGACAGGGGCATTCCGCAGTCGGCAAGCTCTGTCATGTCGATCTCGATCGTATCGGGAGCGGTGACAGTGGAATTAATATGGCCCCACACGACAAAGGCTGCCGCATCGTTTGTCACCGGGATGTAGCCGTTCAGGGTCAGCTGGGCGACCTGTACTGCGTAGGTATAGTCAGTACCGTTGTTATCAATGTACACGTTGGCCTGACCGAAACCGAATTCGGGGCAGGTGTCGAACACCGTCTGTATCCCGCTGCCGTAGCCAGACATGGTAACACTATCAATGAAGATGTCGCCCTGGTCGTCGCAGAAGTCGAACATGAACTGCACAGCATTCCAATCCTCATCAGTGGTCACGTAGATCGGGAACGCGAACTCCTCACCAGGAGCCATCACCAGGTCATCAGGGGCTCTTATTATCCAATCGGCCTGAGCTTTGCCCACAAAGCCCAGGGCCACTATCAGCCCCAGTACTATCACTGCAGCTTTTTTATACATCTTCTACAACCTCCTTTGTTTAGTTTACCACAGCCCCACATATACCCATCCACGGCACTCCTATAAGCTTTTTCACAATGCCCTCCTGCCGGATTATCAATCCCCCTTCCCGTGGATTCCCCCCTGCGTACAGCCCTCATTTTCATCCCCTCTCACCTCCCTTTAGGGTTTTTGTTTAATGCCACTACCTTCTTCAGGATATCTCCATGTGGGGTGGTCAGCTGAATGAAGTAAACACCCTGACTTACTTTCTTCCCCAGAAAATCTCTGCCGTTCCAGCTGTACCTGTGAAGGCCGGCTTTGAGACGGCGGTCCAGAATCGTCCTTATGAGCCTGCCTGTCGCGTCGTAGACCCGAAGACTGACGGGACAGGCATCGGGAAGGGTGAATTCTATCTGAAGGTCATTGATGAAGGGATTGGGCGCGAGTTTCTTGAGGGCAAAGCCGTACCGGGCGAGCGGCCCTCCGGAGCCTATTTTGAGCGGCATCATCCTGGCGTACGGATCGGACACGTAAGCCCTCTCAATCCTGAGGGCCTGCGGATCTCCGGAATAGGGCAGCTTGAGGAACGTGAAGTCGCCAGACGGCATGGAATCGCCACTCAGGCTGTAAATCAAGGCTATAAGTTTGCCCTCTTCATTCCTGTAGGAGAGCTGAAAACCGGAAAATTGGGAAGGCAATCGGGGCTCGGAGACCTGCACTTTCTCAGGGTCGTAATTGAGCTCCACTTGTATGCCTCCCACTGGAACGAAAGTCTGAAGTTTAAGATCGATGGCACTGCCTTCTTCCTCTGGGTAAAGGGATGCCACCGGCAAATCCTCCAATCCTGTGGGCGGAGTAGCCTGCAGTATGATCCCGACAATCGCCACCACATCCCCCACGTTCACGTTATCGTCCTGGTTGGCATCGGCATTGGCGAGCTGCCTCGGGTTGAGATCAACATAGCCCAGCAGATAGGAAACCAGAAGCACTATGTCGGCCACGATAACGACGCCGTCCAGATTGACATCGCCCAGAAGGTCAACGTTGACGTAACCGGCGAAGGCCACCATGGGCCTCCAGTTTCCGTAAATATCGATGACATCGATGGCATTGAAAGGAACAACGGGATGCTGCCCTGTCGAAGCTCCCGGCTCTATGCTGAAGTAAACGTCCATTATGGCCTGTTGGCCAGCGGGAATCGTACCCAGGCTGTAGCTCATGAAGACAATTCTGAGCGTTCCAGGGGCAGGCTCGCTGTGATAGAGGACAAAA
>QNAF01000327.1 GCA_003641405.1 Candidatus Zixiibacteriota bacterium
ACAACACTGTAAGTTGTCTTCCTGTCCTGGCTGATAACGAGCTCTGCGGCATCATCAGCGACAAGGACATCTTCAAGAAAGCTCATGGCGACCCGACTGGGTTCACTGGAGTCACAGTAGGCGATATCATGACCGTGGACCTGATTGTCGGGCTGGCCGATGATGACATCGGCTACATTGCGGGTGTAATGACAAAGAACCATATTCGACACATTCCGATCGTGGAAGGTCGCAACCTTGTTGGTCTAATATCGGTGGGCGATATCGTCAAGACCAGTATGCAGAAAATCGAGATCGAGAACCGCTTTCTCAAAGAGTACATAGACGGTTCTTACCCCGGCTAAACGCACAGTAATGAAAACGCCGGGTGAATACCACCCGGCGCAAACTCTGATCGAGAGAAAAGAACGGAAGGCGCTATACTTCCATCACTTCCTTCTCCTTCTTGGCCATCATTGCATCAATCTGATTGATGTGGTCATCAGTGAACTTCTGGACCTCATCGTGACCATCTTTCTCCTGGTCCTCAGAAATGTTCTTGGCCTTCTGCTCTTCCTTGATCTGCTCGTTGGCGTCGCGGCGAATGTTGCGAATAGCCACCTTGCCATCCTCGGCGAGGTTTTTGCACTGCTTAACCAGTTCTTTGCGTCGTTCCTCATTCAAGGCTGGAATGGCCAACCTGATAATTTGACCATCCACAGAAGGATTCAAACCGAGATTGGCTCCCTGGATAGCCTTAACGATGTCGCCAACGGTGGTCTTGTCGAATGCGTTCACGACAAGCAGCCGCGCTTCCGGGGCGGAAACTGAGGCTACTTGATTCAGGGGCATAACAGAACCGTAGGCTTCAACCTTCACGTTATCAAGAATAGCCGGTGATGCCTTCCCTGTTCGCACGGCTCCAAGCTCCCGTGACATTGCCTCCACCGTCTTGTGCATCCGTTCTTTGGTGTCTTTGTAGATTTCTTCCAACATCTCTATATTCTCCTCGATATCATAGTCCTGTCAATCATATCAGGAAATCAAAGTGCCTGCCTGTTCCCCGGTAACCACTTGAAGGAGAATCCCGGGAGTGTTTATATTGACCACCCTCACAGGAATCCGGTTATCCTTCAAAAGCGATACGGAAGTAGCATCCATGACGCGCAACTCTTTGGTTAACACTTCCATGAAGCTCAACCGGGGATAGAATACAGCATCGGTGTTTGTCTTGGGATCTGCCGAATAGACACCATCGACATTTGTGCCCTTAATCATGATTTCGGCACCGATTTCCATCGCCCGAAGCGAAGCTGCCGTATCCGTCGTAAAAAAGGGATTGCCGGTTCCGGCAGCGAGTACTACCAGACGTCCCTTCTCCATGTGACGCACAGCACGACGTCTGATGTAGGGCTCGGCGAAGTTCTGAACGTGAACAGCAGACATCACACGAGTATTCGCACCCATCTTCTCGAGAGCATCCATCATCCCCAGGCTGTTCATTATAGTCGCAAGCATTCCCATGTTATCGGCTGTAACACGATCCAATCCGCTCTCAGAGGCACGCAGACCGCGAAAGATATTGCCAGCCCCGACCACGATGGCGATCTCGACACCAAGGTCCTTGATCTCTTTGATTTGTTTGCAGATTGCCTTTACGCTTGGCGTGTGGATACCGTACTCTAGCGGTCCCATCAGGGACTCGCCGGAGAGCTTGAGCAGAATTCTCTTGTAAACAGACTTGCTTGGGTCAGATTCCATTTCACTCACCCAGACGGAAACGGGTGAAACGTTTCACCTGAATATTCTCGCCGAGCGAACCGATGGTTTCCTTGACATAGTCTTCAATTGACTTGTCGGTGTCTTTCACGAATGGCTGTTCCATCAGCACAATCTCAGAGTAGTATTTCTCAACCTTACCATCGACGATCTTATCGATAATCTTTTCCGGTTTACCATCCTTGAGCGCCTGGTTCCGAAAGATGTCCCGTTCCTTTTCAATCATCTGTGCGTCAACATCCTCACGGGTAACGCAGACGGGAGAACTGGCCGCAATATGCATGGCAACATCACGGGCAAATCTCTTAAACTGATCCGTACGAGCCACGAAGTCAGTCTCGCAATTAATTTCAACAAGCACGCCGAGCTTGTCTCCCGCATGAATGTAAGAAGTTATAGCTCCTTCGGATGTCGATCTGCCAGCTTTGGATACCGCCTTGGCAATACCGCTTTCACGCAACACCTTAACGGCGACTTCAATATCACCCTTGGCCTCAGTTAGAGCCTTCTTGCAATCCATCATGCCGGCCCCGGTCTGGTCCCGGAGTTCTTTCACCTGCTTTGCTGTTATCTCCATGGCTGTCTAACCTTCTGAATCTTTCTTGTCGGAATCGGTCTTTTTTGTTTTTTCCGTTTCTTCCGTTTTTTCTTCCTCAGTTGACGTGTAGGTAGTCAGCGGAACTTCACGTTCTGCATCCGCGACAGCCTCCATCATCTCAGGCGTAACCGTATCCTGAATGTTCACGGCCGCGTCCACAAGATCTCGAAGCAGGATTCTGATAGATTTGATGGCATCGTCATTGGCCGCAATCGGAAAATCAATTGGGTCCGGGTCGGCATTAGTGTCAATGATACCAATTATCGGAATACCAAGTTTGGTGGCCTCTGCCACTGCGATCTTCTCCTTATGGGAGTCCACTACAATCATCAGCCCCGGAAGGTGATTCATGTCTTTGATGCCGCCCAGTATCTTCTCCAGACGTGCCGCTTTACCTTCAATCTTGGCGTGCTCTTTCTTGGTGAACTTCTCCAGTTCGCCGGATTCCCTCATGCTCTCAGTCTCTTTGAGCTTCTTGATGGAATTCTTGATAGTATCAAAGTTAGTCAGCATACCGCCGAGCCAGCGCTCCACGACATAGAAACCGTTGCAGCGGGGAGCCTCTTCAAGGATTACTTCCCTGGCCTGCTGCTTCGTGCCTACAAAGAGAATGGCACGTCCTGCCGTGACTACCTCACGGACCTTTCTCTGCGCCTGCTCAAGAGACTTCTGGGTTTTGAAAAGGTCGATGATATAAATGCCGTTACGTGCTGCAAAGATAAACGGCTTCATCTTGGGGTTCCAGCGTCGGGTCTGGTGCCCAAAGTGTACCCCTGCTTCAAGAAACTCTCGGACCTTAGGAGTGATCATGAGGATTCCGTACTATATGGTTCTACTTTGCCTTAACATCATCCCTCAACCGCCACCCGCATAAAGGCGGGACCAACGGTGAAGTCAATCAAGGCTGTTTATTTCTCCGCCCGAGAGCGGAGATTACTATCCAAAGCTACAGCAAGGATTAACGTTTCGAATACTGGAAACGTTTCCGCGCTTTCGGCTGTCCGTACTTCTTGCGTTCAACCTCACGGGCATCACGTGTAAGAAAACCGGCTTTGCGTAAGGACTTCCGCAACTCAGGATTGAACTCGAGCAACGCTCTGCTCACTGCAAGGCGGATAGCGCCGGCCTGACCGGCCAGACCACCACCACACGTTGAGCATTTTATATCAAAGCTGCTCATGTGTTCCGTGAGCAACAG
>QNAF01000328.1 GCA_003641405.1 Candidatus Zixiibacteriota bacterium
CCGCCAGACCGGGCAGTTCTAATATGGTGTCGGTGTTACTTTGAATTGTAATAGTCATGGTCATATCCTCTCAGTGTGGCTAACACCGGATTCCAACAGCTTCCGGTTGATCTGCCTGGTTTCGGTTTCTTGCCGCTGGATACGCTTCATAATGTCGGTAAAAGCCGAAGCATCTTCTGCCGGAAGACCGAGTTCCGTTTCTATCCTGCGAAGCCGCGCATCCAGGTTCACTATCAGGTGCAGCGCGTAATCACGAATGACAGCCTCGCGCTTCTCACGCGGGGAAGGAATGAACTCAGTCAATCCACCTTGTTGTCTTACGATCATATTCCCTCCATCAGCTCAACGTGGCTCCGAGCGTGTGAATCCGCGGGTAGACCAGGTTGTTGCCGGTCATTTCCGCTTTGTAGCGAATCTTCGTCCCGCTTGGATCGGAAAAAGTCCGGGTAAGCGTGTATTCGGTCCACTCCTGGTCAATCTCCCGCGTCGACTCGATGGACATGGGTTCCCAGGTCACACCGCCGTCATTTGAGGTGAACCAGTTAAGGCTGGTGCCGCTGGGAATGTTCATCTGCGTATAGACCTTGGTGGATTCCACTCCCTGGGTCAGTTCGTTCTCGCGGGAGATGTAGGCCCCGGTCGTGTTGTTCAGATGCCCGATCAGGTTCACATCTTTGAAGTTCAATGCCGGCGAGTCATTGGTCGCAGCGCTTTCAAACAGCGCCCGCAGCAGCACATCGTTGGCGATGTTCGGCAGGTTTTCCTCCTCCGCAGGCACGATAGCGTCCCAGGTGGTTCCGCCGTCCGTGGAATATTCCCAGACAATGCCGGTTCCCTCCGGGATGGCCGAGTATTCATCGAGATTGAGCTCGCTGAACTGCGCACCGGTGACAGGCTGGAATCGAACCTCGCCGGATGGCTGGAAATCGTAACCGTAAATTTTCATGGTGAGATCGGAACCGTTGAGCGGAGTCCAGGTCTCTGCATTGGAGCTTTCCAGGAGCACACCCTGAGCATAGGTCTGCCGGGTGATGACGCCGTTTTGCCCCATTTGCCCCAGCGTGGCGATACGCACGCGGTAGTTTGTGCTGTTGGTGAGCAGCACCACCGCGTAGCTGGTGTTCGCCTCGGCGTAGAAGGGATCGTCAAAGGTGATCCTGGTTTCTCCACTCAGGCTGATTTCATCGGTAGAGACCACCTTCTCGGCCAGGACCACTTCGTTGGGAAGCCCGGTGGTCACACCACGGATCTGGACGGTGACCGGAATTGAAGCATCCTTCTGGGTGAAATGAACGCCCACAGCCGAGACAACACGGGTCTGGGTAAAACTGAAGGTCTGGGCCAGCGGGTCGCGCCTGCGCCACCGCCATCTCCAACGCCACACAGTACGGACGACCGGCACCCGTACAATACGTGGTGGAATCCGCTGCACGATGGTCTGCCGGCGTACAATAGTGCGGTTGACCACAATGCGCTGGATTCGGGTGATCACGAGCGGATCGTTGACCTGCAGGTTGGTCTGGGCCGAATAGGTGCCATCGGTGACCTCGACAATTCGGTCGCCGTTGCGGACATTCGTCGGAATAACAAAGGAAGCACTCACCCGTCCGGCAGAGTCGGCGGTGAGGTTGGAAGCTACCACCTGCCCGTCGCAGCGCACGGTGACCCCGGTGGCGCTGGGTGTAAAATTGGAACCGACCACGGCGATACCGGTCTGTCCCCGGCGGCCGATGTTCGGTGTAATCTCCACCGCGGCATCGGGTTTCTCGAATACCGCATAGGGGTTGATATTTTTCTCCTCAGACCAGTCGGCCTGTTCGATCAGTACCTCCTCCGTACCGGGAAGCAGCACCAGACTTCCTTTGAACAGCGCGCTGCTTGCGCCCTGGTCGACTTCGAGCAAGTTAGGAGTGGATACACGATCCGGCCCCACAAATTGACTCACACCGTCAATCCGGGCACTCCATTCGCTGTGATAGATATCCGATTGGGCGTCATTGGAGAAGTCGTCCGAGTAGACGCCTTTTTTGGTTTGCGCATCCCGGTTTTGCAGCTCGTTGTTCATCTGGAACTGGGCGTCGTTGTATTTGAGGTCCTCTACGTCGTCGATAATCTCGTGGATTTGGTCCATGGTGACGCGGGTCAAGCCGAAGTTGATGATGCTCATTTCAACCGAGTTGGGCGGGCAGTCCACGCTACAGAGTCCCAATGTACCTTCGGGCACAACCGGCAGTTTGGGAAAATCAGCCGGCGCACCTTCCAGTCGTTTGATCTCCCCGGTCGTGGCGTAGATGATGTCTTTGCGACCCAGGTAATAGTCGTAGTCGACGCTGCAGTTGGAACCGTCAACCGGTTCATCACCGAGAGACGCGCGACCGAAATTAACAAGGCTCAGGTTTTCTAAAGCGATTGGCACCGGGGACATGGTCAGGCCACTGGTATTGGATGCTGGAGGATTGCCCCCGACAATCTCGTCCACACCGTCATCCACATAGGTGGAAACTCCGGAAGCGACCTCTTTAAGAAGCTGAAAATCGGCCCGGTCGGTATTCTGCGAACCGCGATAGACACGATAACCGGTGGCCCCGTTGACCGGTAGCCAGGACAGTTTGTTGATCTCTCCGGCCAGGGTATCGCGAGAGACGACCTTGGCCACGTCATATTCGGTTTCGCCGGAAGCGTCCAGAACCGTAACCTGGTAGAAGTGTTCTCCGGCGGAGGGATGGCCGGATTCACCGAACCAGCCACCGTCCACATAATCCGTACCCTTGATCATCTGCTTGGTATAGGTCCAGCGCACCGTGTAGGTGGTGCCGATGGCCGGTTCGCTGCCCGACCCGAGCCAGTCCACATAGTTGCCGGACTGCTGCCAGTCCACACCTTCCTGGAAAACGGTCGCGCCCTGGCTCACCTCGAGGATGTCCACTACCGGGTTTGGGGCGAGCAGGTCTTCGCCGCCTCCCACCGAACCGCGGGTGATGTTGGATACGATCTCGACAATGGCCTCGACCTGGGTACTTTCTTTCAAGGGCGTACTGTTGAGCGCATAGCGCCGGGTACCGACGTTGTATGTTTTCTGCTCGCCGCGCACCGATTTGGTGGCGACGGATTTGGGAACCAGAGTGGTTGTCGGTAAGTCCTTCTGCAAACGGTAACCCTGGATATAGGCCCGCCCGGCGTTGGTGATCACTTCGACGTTGTCCCCGTCGTTGTCCCCGATGAAACTGTCCAGTCCCTTAACCAGATAGCTGCCGGCTTGGTCGAAGGTCCGTTCGGCCAGGTTCTGAAGGAGTGAATTCAATCCCTCCGCCGCGGCGAAAGAAAGCTGATCCTCAGTAATAGAAGAGACCGTAATACGGCTGCCGGGAAGTGTCCCAAGGAGATCCCGGAGGTACATATTGGACTTTTCCTGGACCGTGGCGGTGACATCACCGGTTTCACGGTCGAACTTGTAAATGGGGACGACCTTGCGCTCAAGGACGTTATTGGGCAGCGTCTCACTGCTCGTGTCATGGTCTTTCAGTGTCAGAACCCATTTTTCACGC
>QNAF01000329.1 GCA_003641405.1 Candidatus Zixiibacteriota bacterium
CCTTTAGTTCTTTCTACGGGATACCAGATAACGTTAGCTTCAGCTGCTGTCGCCGGCTGCCGCGGCGGGTGCCCCGCAGCCACAGTGACAGACAAGACCGTCCGCTGGAAGCAAAGTTAGATGCACGTCAATTTCCCTCTTTGGATCTAGCTACAACAGCGAACTCATCAGCATCAGGATCATAGGGATTACCTGCAACATCACCCAAGAGCTCATCTACCTGCAGACCGCAACAATCGAATTCGTTTTTGACCTCTGCTGGCTCAAAGCACTGAAGCCAATTGAAGACCTGACGAGTGCGATTCCTTTCGACTATGGTGTATTTGTCTAGCAGGAGTCGCACATCACCATATTTGAACGTGTTGAGGAATCCAAAATAGTCATCCGCCGACCAAAAGCCATTAAGAAGATTTTCCTCGTAGGTCGCACCCTCTTCACGTCTGTTGAACATACTGGATGAATATACATCAAGAAGAACAGCTCCCCCATCAGCCAAAAGACTATGGAATTTATTTAATAGTAAAGAACGCTGATCAGGGCTGAGCGCACAGAAGTCACACATGATCATTATAATAAGATCAAAGCAACAATCCGTATTATATTCTAGATAGTCCGTCTCAACGTAATTGATATCCAGATTTTTATCCGTGGCCTTACGTCGAGCATATCGAAGTGAGTTGGTCGAAAAATCTAGTCCTGTGACTTTTACATCAGCGCGGGCGAGACGCTGCGCGTATAATCCAGGTCCACATCCGAAATCAGCCACTCTGGATTCTGAAGTAAGCCCGAAATGCGACACAATCCACTTTACCGAACGTTCAATGAATCCAAGATTTCTCGACGCTGCATCTATATTCTCATTCAGATGGTAGGCAAGCATCTGCTCAGATGTATGCGGATCGGTCCATAGCTCTCGTGCAGTATACTCCGAGAACGGTTTTGGTCGTCTATTCACTTCAAGCAGGATATCGTACAATTACATTCTCCCCAATAGCATCATCGCGGTAGAACCGCCAGTTACCCAACGGCCCCCGCACAGATCCCGGCGTGCGGAATTACCGCACCGGGCTCCTCAGTGATTCTCGCTTCCGCAGCAAGGCTCAGCGTGCCGCCCTCGTAGCGGTACGCCAAATGCGGGGTTGCGATATCGCAAGGTGCTCAAGCACCGCACGGAATCCGGCTCAGTTGTAACTCCTGGACTGGCTCCGACGATTCAACCACTTGTACAAAATTCGCACCACCGCAAAATGGAACTGACTCAGGGAATGACCATTGCCATAGATCCCAAAGTATCGATAATAGCCTGTGAGCTTCCGGTTCAGATCCCGAAAGAGATCGCCGAGCCGACGATGGCGGTTACTCCGACACCAGTCGGTGAAACGTCGCAATGAAGCCCGAAGGCTTTTGCGCGCCGTCCGGCGCTTCAGATGAGGACGACCCCGACGGTCACGACCCCAGCGAAACTCGAATCCCAGGAAGTCGAACGATGCCCGTCCATTGCCTGTCCGCGAAAACTGGAGCTTCCGCGTCTTGGTTCGTGACAGCCGTAGCCCAAACTTCTCCAAACGAGTCTCGAGATCCACCAGAAATCGATCCGCCTCATCCGCTCGCTCAAACGCACATACGAAATCGTCCGCGTAACGGATCAGGCACGCCTCACCGCGGCAGCGCCGTGCGACCCTGCGATGAAACCAAAGATCCAGCACGTAGTGCAAGTACACGTTTGCAAGCACAGGTGACACGACTCCGCCCTGGGGAGTCCCCGTCGCGGGATGTACCACCTGGCCGTCCGTCTCCAGCACTCCGGCCTTGAGCCACTTACCGATTAGCCGCAGAAACGGCCCATCGTCGATCCGCTCAGCCAACATCCGTTGCAGCCATTTGTGGTCGATCGTCCCGAAGTAGTTCTCCAGGTCTACTTCCACAATGTGGTTGTACTTCCCGAACTGCAGCTTCACCGTGAGCTTATCCACGGCGTCGTGAGCGCCGACACCAGGTCGGTACCCGTAGCTGCAACGAAAGAAGTCCGGCTCGTAGATCGCTGAGAGGATGCGCGCAACGGCCACCTGCAGCAGCTTGTCCTCCACGACAGGAATGCCCAAGGGACGCAACTTGCCGCTGCCCTTCGGTATCCACTGCCGACGTACCAGCTTTGCTCGATACCGTTTCTGCTTCAATCGCTCAACAAGCTCACGGATGTTCACGTCGAGATCTCGTTGATAATCCGCCGCGCTCACCCGGTCAACTCCACACGCTGCGCTCTTGCGCACACCACGCCAGCACTCGCGCAGGAAGTCCTCATCGAGCAACCGATACAGGTCACGGAACCGATGCTTCGGCTCTCGTCTCGCCTTGTTCGCTATCCCCTGCAGGGAGGTTGACAGGTGCTTATCCGGTCCTACATGCCCGGAACCTGTTTCCTTTGCAGGCTGCAAATCACTGTCCACCGCTTCCCCCTGTGGTCGGCCCTACCGCCTCTGAGTACTATCAGTGGATCTGACTCCCGAAAGGTCTTCGGTGTTCCTCCCGGAACAACCTACCTGGAGCAATCCAGGAACCTCTCGGACCTCCCAAGTTCTCAACGTCTCTATCCATACATGCCGCGCTCTTTGTGGACCCCGACAGACCTCCAGGACCTTACCTTCTCCGGTCCCTTTGTATTGGCTTCAGGCACGTTAACACCCTGGCCGTCTGCGTCTTTCTTACGAGGCTGTATCAAGCTTCAGGGAGTGCGGTCTCCCCTGCGGCCTACATGGTTCCCTGGGTACGCTTCACACGGCTCGTTCGGCCTTGGGGCCTCCTCCCCGTGCGCAACCCTCGGTACGGGTGGCTGGTTAGGCCTTTCCCGGCCGGGACTTCCACCCGGCAAGAGACGCCAAGCTTCGCTTGGCGCACTAACGGTGGAACTAAGCGGCGCACGCCACCCTGATGCTTTTGCGCACCGGCGATTCTGGCGTCCGCTTTATTGATTTGTTCTGTTTCTCTATACAAAAGCGTGACCGGCGTTTTGTAATGCCTTCTTTGCATGTTCGAGGCTATCAGACTTCACTAAGATGTAATCAGTATCAAAGGTTGATATTGCAAATATGCTAATGCCAGCTTGGGCCAGAATTGCTGATATGTCTGCTAGAATTCCGGTTAAGGAAAAGTCCAGTGGTCCGATGACCTTTATACATGACCATCCTGCATCCGATTTCTCTGAGATTACAGGTAATGAAGAAGAACAGACGATTGATAGTTCTTCATCCGTCCTACTGATACTGTAGAAAGATCCTCTGAATATATTATCGTGTATTTCACTATCCGGAGATAACCGATGGATAGTAAACGAACCATCAATAATGCTGAATTCTAGCTTCATTGTTCCTGACTAATCATCGAAACAGAACGTTCAGCTTCAGCTGCAAGCAGGGCCTTGTCCCGCCCCAGCCTCGAGCTCTTCCCTCCTGCCAGCACTATTCCCGTCAATTTCATATGCGTCTATTTCCTCGCCGGCGGGAAGGGGCCGATCATCTTCTCGTCGACATAGCACCATCCCCAGTCC
>QNAF01000330.1 GCA_003641405.1 Candidatus Zixiibacteriota bacterium
CATCCGCACAGTGCGAGGAGTGGGGTACACGCTGGGCGAAGGGTACATTCGCGAAGACACGTAAGAGACGGCCACAGCCGTTCGGTCAGGTCTCTGCAAGTTCGGCCAGGTCTCCGACCGCCGCCGTCCCCGCCTCGGTCAGAGACCTCGGCGAACAAGAGGTCAGAGACCTCGGCGAACCGGGCCGGTCTCGACACAACCTCTACAAAACCTCCACGCAATCTATGCAGCACACACCTCGTTTTATGCTATACTGGCGATGATGAGATGCCCTGGTTGACAGACAAAGTTGCCAATCACCTCAGAAAATGTTGAGGCAGACAGCATCGGGGTTCGTAGTCAGCGGTTCAGCCCCCAAACGGCATATAAAAATGTGCGCTACAAACCGTAGTCTTGAATTTGTCGGTCAAGTAGACCAGATAGCGAGGCAAAGCAGGATGAAACAGACACAACTTTCCCCACAACTCTCTCCAGAGGTACATAGCCACGCAGCCGATGCGGCAGCATCAGAGTTGGACGAGGTCAAATCAGCGTTCGTCCAGGCCGCTTCGCACGAACTCCGCACACCGTTGGGTATCATACAGGGCTACGTGGAGCTGTTACACAACGGCTCCCTGGGCATCCTGTCGCCGGAACAGAGAGAGGCTCTGTTCATCGTCGTCAATCGCGTGCACGAATTGCGAACGATGGTGGAGCGAATTGGTATCCTGCTGGCGGTCCGTTCACACGCAAGTGTCTCAGTGCCGCTGGCACTGTCGGATGTCGCCGCTCAGGTAGTGGAAAAGAGACGCACTGACGCCGTCCAGTCCGGAATAGAGTTGGCGTTCCACAACGAGTCGGACGTGCCACTCGTTTCCGGCGATCCGTACCAGTTGGAGCACGCCGTTGCCTGCCTGGTGGACAACGCGATCAAATTTACACCAACAGGTGGTCGAGTCGAAGTGCAAGTGTCTCGTGACTATGATAAGACAACAGAGAAAGAAACAGTGTGCCTGACAGTGTCCGACACCGGCATAGGTATCCCGGAGGCGGAACTGGAGCGCATCTTCACCGGCTTCTATCA
This sequence comes from Candidatus Zixiibacteriota bacterium, assembly GCA_003641405.1. GTDB lineage: Bacteria > Zixibacteria > MSB-5A5 > GN15 > FEB-12 > B22-G1. The sequence continues at coordinate 1,064 of QNAF01000330.1, forward strand.
GGTAGACGGCTCGACCACCCGTCGGTATGGCGGACTGGGGCTAGGGTTGACGGTTGCGCAAGCCGTCGTCGCCAAACACAGAGGACGGATCGAAGCGAACAGCCGGCCGGGAGGGGGCAGCAAATTTGCCATCAGCCTGCCTGCACTGTCGCCCGAGGGTGAAAACGACGTTCGGGAACAGAATGGCGAGGGAGATGACGATTTGTACAACATTATGGTTGTGGATGATGAGGAATACATCACAATGATTCTCCAGGGCGCTCTGGAGACATTGCCCAATTGTCGGATCATCGCCGTGGCCGACGGACAGGAAGCCCTGGCCGCCTTCAAGAAGCGGGCTTTCGATCTATTGATCACCGACTACAAAATGCCGCATCTGGACGGCATGACGCTGGCGACACATGTGCGACGGTTGTACCCGCAGACGGCCATCATCATACTCACCGCTTACAGTGACGATACGCTGCGCGAGCAGGCCAGGCGTCTCTCTATCCGTCATGTCCTGGATAAACCGGTAAAATTCTCCGAAATTCGCCACGTGGCGGCGGAGGCATTGGAACGGACGGAGAACGGCAGTAAAGAGGGACGCTGACTATGAACGACCGTCACGCCTATGACGCGGCCAGTGGCCGTCCGGTGCTCATTACTCTCTCTGCCGCAACTTCCGAGACAGTCTCACGACTGTTGGAAGACCTGCGGTTTGAGATCGGCGCTCCTTGTATCTTTCTGGCCGATATGCAAGGCCAACCCCTGGTGCAGGTAGGAAGCTCACAGGGAGTGGACGTCGTGACGTTACTTACGTTGTTGTCCAGCGGCTTCGTCGCCAACGCTGAGCTGAACCGACGCTTCGGCGATGACCAAGCGATCAACCTCAACTTTCACAAAGGGCCACGCTATGACATCTATTCGGTCAACATAGGCCACAGTTTTTTCCTGACTGCTCTCTACAAGAGCGGTGCTCCGTCCAGCCGCGTCGGCATCATTTGGCACTATCTTCAGCGCATAGCCCAACAGTTGCTATCCGTCCTCTCATCTGTTGAGGAAGAAAGGCAGCCGCTGAACTCCGAATTCGGCAGCTTGCTGACGGCGGAAATGGACGCGGTGTTGGTAGAGACCCACACTCCCGCAGACGAGGCGAGCGCAGTAGAGGCCCCTCTCGCGACTGTCCCGTCGGGACAGGTGCAAGAGGTGCAAGGCCCGTACCCACACCAGGACCTCGAGAGAACACAGGGCAAGGTGGTAGTAGAAACGGCAGGCGAGGTGGGTGAAGGAGGCGAAGACAGCGAGTTGATAGATCTGGAGACCGCCATTGCACGAGGGATCATCCAGCCTTACTTTCGATCCTCCCCTCTTGGCGATCCGACAGATGGAGTGAAACCGGCGGAGGCGGGCAGAGACGATTGAAACGGAACCGTAACATTTTTGGAACATTATCGTAATCCACGGCCGTTTCGTTTCTGGTAGACTATAGGTGGTGAATGATGACAAAACGTATTTTAGTAGTAGATGATGAACCCTATGTGGTCGAATCGTGCGTCCAGATGCTGGATTTGAAAGGATTCGACGTCCGGGGGGCCGCCAACGGTAGCGAAGCCATCTCGCTTTACCAGGAGGAGAAGTTCGACCTGGTGCTGGTAGATCTCCAGATGCCCGGCATGAACGGACTGGAGGTGCTGAGGGCGCTCAAAGGGTATGACCCTTCAGTCATTGTCGCCATCTTGACTGCTTATGGAACCAAAGAGACGGTGGTCGAAGCATTGCGGTTGGGCGCCCGCGAGTTTATGGAGAAACCGGTCAACCTGCGAACTCTGGTCGCTACGGTTAACCGTCTTCTGGAGAACAACCACAGGAACATAGTGCGAGGCAGCTTACGCACCCTGAGCTTGCCAACCATCGTCCAGGTCAACTCAGTCGAGCGCCATCAGGCCCGCCTACAGGTCAACCATCAAGGCAGAGCAGGCTATATCTACTTCTCCGGCGGGGAAATCATGCACGCCGAAGTGGATTCGCTGGTCGGCGCGGAGGCCATTTACGAGCTGTTGACCTGGGAGGAGGGGGCGTTCACATTGGAGATGGGTGTTTTGCCGCCAGCGCGTACCGTCACTGATGGATGGTCCGGCTTGTTGATGGAAGGGTTGCGGCGCATAGATGAGCGCTCAGTCGCCGATTCCATCGGTGATCCCATCGGTGACAAGGATAGCGACAACGGCGACGACCGGGATTGGGGACAACGCCCCGTTTACAGCATCTCTCCAAAGGCATCCGAACAAATCGAACATCTTCTGGAAGAACTGCTTGTCAAGGTAGAGGGGCGTTGCGTGCTGATGACCGGGCGGGGCGGCCGTCTGATTCACTGGCAGGGAGATATAAGCAAAGGCCAGGCTATTTCCCTGGCGGCTTTGGTATCCGGCAGCTTTTCCGCCACGGCGGAGATCGCCGACGTTCTGCGCGACGAGGGCCAGGCCCGGAG
>QNAF01000331.1 GCA_003641405.1 Candidatus Zixiibacteriota bacterium
AATCTCACTGCTTCAACTTTGAAAGCTCGGTCAAACTGACGACGCTTCTTGGACATAAACACACCTCCTGATAGAAGTTAACTCTATCTTCTCGATGTGTCCACAATTCGGGGGAGGTTCAGATACCCTACACATCGATAACACAATCATTGATGGGGGGGTTAGGTTTGAGACCGGCGAAGATACAACTTCAATACTATCCGGCTTTTCGCTTCAGAATGGAGAAGTCTACATCGGCTGTGATACTCCGAATGTAAGTGCCCAAGTTAATGATTGTAATTTTCTTGGAAATGGACTCAAAATATCCCACCAGGGTGGCGGTTTGGCTCCAGTGCTCATTCGCAGTTGCCACTTTGTTAACTGCGGAGTACATATAGGCGTCGAAAGCCGTGCCTCAATTTCCAGCTGTAAGATTGACGGGGGGGTCGGAGACATAGACAGTTATGCTTCTTTTATTGCAATTGACAGCAGCACAATTGGTGGCTCTGTCTATGGGTGTGGCCAAATCACTGCCTCTACAGTGCGAGGTGCTTTGCGGGCCCATGATTGTGCGAGATATGCAAGCAATTGTACAATAGGGCGTGTGTGGGTTCACGATGCAGCGTTGATGACATTAGATAGCTGCGTGATCGGAGTCGTTGATCGCACCCCCATGGATTGGGGGAGTATCCACGGACGCTGGTGTATTGTCAATGACACAATCTATAAACACCTCACGACAGTGAGATTTGCTCACTCAACACTGCTTGGTCCAGTTATTCAACAGCTCGACAAAGAGAATTTTCTCCTTAACAAGGGTATTCGTGGCCGGTCAATAACGCTCGATACATGCATTCTCAACGTCTGGCGGGACTCAACAGCAGGTCAGGAGATGTATGACAATGCAATAGTGGGCTTCTCCATCCCATGGGCGGACTGGTCTGTCAATGCTCACTGCTGCGTTATATATGGGTTTAGGACCTCCTGGCTTTCAGGTGAGTCAGCGATAATTGATACATCTGATGTGATATTCCTTGACCCCTTGTTCTGCGATCCGACCTCAGAGGACTATCGGCTTGATGCGTTATCCCCATGTCTGCCGGATCATCAGTTCAATCCGTGTAGTTCATTGGTAGGGGCTCTTGGTGTTGGGTGCTCCACCTACCCCGACGCCGACAGCGATGGTATTACGGACGTTCAGGACGAGTGTACCGATATTGACGAAGACGGATATGGTAACCCTGATTTCCCGGCCAACACTTGTGCTGAAGATAACTGTCCAGCAGTATCGAATCCCGATCAACTCGACACGGATGAAGACGGTAACGGCGATATATGCGATATCTGTCCCGGACACGACGACAACGTGGATACTGATGAAGACGCAGTCCCTGACGGCTGTGATAACTGTCCAGGTTTTGATGATGCACTTGACTCGGACACCGACGGTGTTCCCGATGGCTGCGACGTATGTGAGGGTTTTGATGACGCTATTGATGCAGATGAGGACGGTGTTCCAGACGGGTGCGACGTATGTGAGGGCCATGATGACGCTATTGATACAGATGAGGATGGTGTTCCCGATGGGTGCGATATATGTGAGGGTTTTGATGACGCTATTGATACAGATGACGATGGTGTCCCAGACGGGTGTGATGTCTGTGAGGGCTATGATGACAGCGTGGACACCGACGAGGACACCGTGCCTGACGGCTGCGACATCTGTCCGGGCTTTGCTGATTCCGTAGACACAGACATTGATGGCGTGCCCGATGGCTGCGATATATGTGAGGGTTTTGATGACGCTATTGATACAGATGACGATAGTGTCCCAGACGGGTGTGATGTCTGTGAGGGCTATGATGACAACTTAGATATCGATACCGATGGCGTGCCCAATGGATGTGACAATTGTCCGCAAAACTACAACCCGTCTCAGCAAGACTCCGATTCTGACAGTGTTGGCAATATCTGTGACCTGTGTGCAGGATACGATGACAACATAGACACAGACACTGACGGCGTTCCTGATGGCTGTGATATATGTGAAGGTTACGATGACAGTGTAGACACCGACGAAGACACTGTGCCCGATGGATGTGATAACTGTCCGCAGGACTACAATACATCCCAGCATGACGCCGATTTAGACGATGTTGGTAATGTCTGTGACAACTGCATCTCAACATACAACCCGGGCCAGGAGAACGTGGACGGTGACCAGTTCGGTGACGTATGCGACACGTGTTGTGTCGAGCCATCTGTGGGCGATCTTGACCAGGGCGGTGGGGACCTGGGTTTCAACTATGATGGTGCTGACCTATCCGCGATGATAAACGGTCTGTTCATAAATCCGTCGACTGGCTGGAATGGCATCTGTCTCGACGAGGCGGACGTTGATTTCAGTTCCCCCGTCAGACCTGTTGTTGACGCGATGACTATTGATGGCGCTGATCTGTCGGTGTTGATCGACGCGTTGTTTATCGCCCCGACGCATTTCCTGAAGAATTGTGACGGGACGGACAATTGGTAGTGTGGATTAGCGGGTCCGAGGGCGGACCCGCCCACAAGACTAGCCCGTTCTCTGTCATGCTGAGCTTGTCGAAGCATGGTGCGTTGTTTGGCCGCTTCACCCTTCGACCCTTCGTCAGGCGCAGGGCAAGCTCCGCTCAGGATGACAGCCGTCACCGTGGGCGGTGTATGTCCACATGCGCCGCCATCCACCGCTTGTTCTGGCAGATAAGTCCAACCTTAGCTCGGCTTGCTATTCACACGGACTATCCAGTCTCTTTTTATGTTGACATAGGCAACAGCTTGCCTTATGTATGTAACACCTGTGCTATTGCCGCAGTGCCAAGGACGGTTGCTGGAGTGATAGGAGAGGGGGGAAATATGGCTAACGGCTTTAAGCCGCGAGTGTTAATATGTTCTGAGTGTGGTGAAGAGTTTGCATTTACCGTTGCCGCTCAAGAGTATTTTGCGGAGCGAGGGTATACGGAAGACCCAAAGAAGTGCAAGGCTTGTTACACACAGTACAAGAAGACCAAGCGTGATAGTGGTAGAAGTACTCCTGTGAGTTCTTCTCGATATCAGATTCGTAAGTGATTTAGTCGCTTAGAAGTAATTGGGGCCTATGGTCTCAGGCAATGGCTGATTCTTGCGAAGGTATACCAATCCTATTTCTTAACGGATTATCAGGTACCTGTTATCTTAGCAGAACCATTTTCTTGGTCTGCTCGTTTCCATCAATACTTAATCCGTAGAAGTAGATACCGGAGACTGCTGTTGTACCGCTGGATGTGGTACCATTCCAGTCGAGAGTAGTCGTGCCGGCTTCGACGTAGTCATCAAGTAGCGTGGTTACTCTCTGTCCTGAAACATTGTAGATTGATAACTGTACCTGCGCGGACTGGTTGACACTAAACTCAATAGTGGTATTCGGGTTGAACGGGTTGGGGTAGTTCTGGGCCAGGTCGAACCTCACAGGGAGATTTGGAGTGTCATCCTGTCCTGCTCCAATGGTGCTTCCCGCACTCGGTGTCAGGTCGGCAT
>QNAF01000332.1 GCA_003641405.1 Candidatus Zixiibacteriota bacterium
GATTCAAATCGCTGAAGACCCAGGAAAATCAGCCTGATAATACTCCGGCGGATGGCACAGACGGCAAAGAAGCTAAAATAGCCGAAGCCAAAACCCACGCAAAAGCAATAGCAGACCGCTATAAAGGGGGTAACTAATGACTATTCAAGCAGAAACAACAGTCGATACTACCGGCGTCATTGTCGGAGGTGCTGGGCTGATGAACGATGATGAAACATTGCTTCAGGATGCCGCAAGGGTAGCGGCTCTCGCTCCCTATACGGTGCTGGCAAAGCAGCAATCAAGCGGAAAACTTGTTCCCTTAACAGAACTTGCACCGACACTGACCTCTGCAGGTCTTGAATGCGGAGCGAACGGCGGAAACCTTGCAGCATGGCAAGCAGTCGGCGACGGCGCTTTCCAAATTGACGTTGATGGCTCAACTCTTGATATCACTGGATTAGTTTTTACAGCGGTTGCAGCCCTGACAGATATTGTCGGGATTATCAATGTAGCACTCGCAGCCCGCGCAATATGTGTATATGACGAAGTCGGCGACGTATTTTCTTTCTTCAGCCTGAAGTCTGGACTTCCAGCTTCAACAATTGGTTATCTGGTAGCAGGATCAGCGGGGACCGACATTTCAGGCGCTGGATTTCTGAACGGGCTGACTGGAACTGGAACGATTACAGCTGCAACCGGTGAGGCTTCTGAATCCGTCCCGTCAGGAATTTATTGGGGAGATGAAGTCACAGCCGCCGATCTGGTCGCTGGTGATGTCACGAACCGGAAAGTACTTGCCGGAGGCGATCCGATCATCCTGGATGAGGATAAGATCGTTCTTGAAGGCAGTCTGACCCTTGCGTCGGTCGTAGTCGCAACGGGCAAAACCATTGAACAGCATCTACGGGACATTGGTATTTTTGCCCGTGAAACCTATGTTAACGGCCAAATCGCGCCGGTATAAGGAGGTAAGCATGGCACAAACTATTAATAGCATTTCCTCCTTCATGGGGGATGCATTCAGTGATCTTTCAGCGATCAAAGCCAGTAAGGGATTTATGTCCCTGTTCGGTCGTGGGCAATCTCGGACGTATTTCGTCGAGAATGCAACACAGATCGCGGTCGATTTGCAACGTGGCGAGAAAAAGATTTCCAAGATTCTAGCCAGGGCTGAAAATGAAGGGTTGGTAAGTCTTGGCTCAAATGTCGGGCATGCCCAGGCACAAAAATTCCAGAATGTTGCATATGATTTCCCGATTATTCGAGAACAAGGGTCCGTCAGTTATAGTGATGCCCTGAAATATCGTTTGATGGGCGAGGTTGATGTAAACAGCGGAATTGATGTCATGGGCCGGGCCCGGGAAAAGATCATGGAAGCGACCTGGACCAACATGCTCAAAGAAGTTGGGAAGATGGAAGCTGTTGCGGCTGAATCCATGACAACCGGGAAGATCACGCTCGACAGTGGTGAAATCTATGATTTCAACCGCAGCACAGGCAACACGATCACGCCCTCAACTCTATGGACTGTAACGGCCACAGCTTCACCGATCGGTGATATTGATGACGCCTGCGACGCCGTTCAGGAGAACGGGAAAGCATCAGCAGCAGTCGGTCTTATTGGATATACGGCTTTGACAGCGATGGTTAATACCGATGAGGTTAAGGATACGGCAGATAATCGCCGATTTGAATTCGTTCAAGCTGGATCAGGCACAAAGCGATTACCAGACCTGCCGGCTGATATGCAATTCATAGTTGATAACGGGTTTAAATACATGGCTTATGTCCAGACATTCAAAGGCCGTAGCGTGTATCTGTTCACGTACAATGAGAAATATCAGGATTCAAGCGGTACTTGGACTGACTACATGAATCCGAAAGATGTTCTGATTCTTGATCATACTGCCAGGTATGACCGTTATTTCGGGCCGCGTATCCGGTTTGATATCGAAACCGAATCTGAGATGATCGTCAACCGGATGTTTGGAATTGATGGAATGCAACAGCAATTCCTTAATGCTCAGGATGTCGGCGGTGTTGTTGATGCCCGAATGTTCCATATGGATGCATTTCTGGCAGCTGACAAAACGAACATCATGGTCGAAACCTACACAGGCCCGCTATATGTTCCGACTCAGATCGATGCGGCTTGTCTGCTTGATGGAGTGGTAGCGTAATGTCAGAGAAATGGTATTGGGTGCGCCGAGACGGGAGTCTTGGCCGCTCTATAAAATACGGGGATGAGGTAAAATACCTGGATGGGCAAACAATGACGGCCCTGAAAGCAAAAGGCTACATCTCCGATCAAAGACCTGATACGGTTTCCGCAGCTGCAACGGGTTCAATTTCGGCACTGGAACAGGCTAATGCCGAACTGACTGAAAGGGTTGCTGAATTGGAAGCCGAAGTCTCAGGGCTTGAGGCGAAAAATGCGGGCCTGCAAAAAGACCTGGACGACCCACAGGTTAAGTCAAAGAAGACCAAGGAGAAAATCGCAGCCTTGGAAGAACGGATTTTGGAACTTGAGGTTGATCTTGAAAACGCCACCGGCGGAGGGGGTGATTAATGGCTGAGAAAGAACAGACGAAGGTCAAGGGTATCAAGATCGTTGACGGATACGCGGAATTGAAGCCAAGTCTGCCAGGGAAACGACCGACTCAGGTTTGCGTTGGTCCAAAGACTTATCGGGGTGATTATCTTAAACTTGTTGGCCATGATGACAGGAAAAAGCCGATTACCGAGACAGTCAAATCCAAGGTCAGGTTTGTTCCTGTTGACATCGCCAAGACACTGCCTGAAAAGCTCTTTATCCAGGCATGAATATTCGCGAGCATTTAGCCACAAAAGGGCTTAAAAGGATGATCGAGGGCAATTATGGTCTACCGGTTGTCCTTATCACTCCTGACGGCACGACGATAAGCACCGATGAAGACGGAAACACGCTCAAGGGTCAAGTGCTATATGACCATGACAGTCTCGATCCTGAAACCGGTGATCTGATGTCAACCAAAGAAATCAGAGTCACGCTGAGAAAAACGGCTTTATCTCAGATTCCTGTTGCTGGCGAAACTTGGAAAGTATCAATTCCCGATGATCCAAGCGACACCGACACGTTGACGACTTATCTCATGAATCCGGATGAAAGCCCGGTTGATGGCCAGAGCGCCGGATTCATTACGTTGAAACCTAAAAACGTTGATCAAAGCTAATGGGCATTAACGATGAAATGCTATTTGAACAGGTCAGAGACAAGATTGAAGCCTTGCTCTTGGCAAATCAAGGAACGCTATTTAGAACGATTGTCGGGCAACGGGAGCGGGTTGATTCAGCGGAGGTCAAAGATGGATTGCGGTCGCTCCAAGTTTTTTACGAGTCCGGTGAATACTCGGACTCAAAGTCTGGGAAGCAAACAAAAGAGCACGACTGTGAATACCGACTTGAATACAAGTTAAGCAGGGCTGCAAGAGTTGATTTGTCAGTACTTGATAATGACTCAGCAACACCGGCGCAACTCCAAGCGGCTTTACTCGCA
>QNAF01000333.1 GCA_003641405.1 Candidatus Zixiibacteriota bacterium
ACTATATGCATTAGGCCAGAGCCTCTGGCGAATTCCCCTTACTCATCTTTCAACATGGGACGCTAACTGGTCGTGGGGTCCTCCCTCTGATGCTCAAGGGCCTGAATTCCCGCTGATAGAATGGCTCTCCGATTTGCTGCGCGATGATCCGGAACCATGTTACCAAGACGGCTCCATCATCGAATGCCAGAACCAAGTAATGGGTGAAGCCATACCTCTTGCCGGAACTCCTTTTACCCTCCACTACAGCAGCGATCGGGTGCCGGGCAGAACGTTGCCTTATTCGCTTGATATTCCTATCAGTGGCGACACGGTGCCGCCCAGCCTGAAACGTATTGACCTGGAGGTGTATGTAGCGGGCCAGGAACACAAGATTAGCTTTGAGCCTTTGCCAAATCAGAGATACAGTTTCACCTGGGATGGCAGGGATGGTTGTGGCCGTACCTTGCAGGGATCCCAACCTGTTTCTTTTCGCTTGGGCTATGTATATGACGGCTATTACCAGCAATGGAAGGGTCTGTTTCAGGCCTTTGGAGAATTCGGAAACGGTGTGCCCATCACCACCAGTCTCAGCCGTGAAGAGTTTATCATGTGGCAAGATTGGGATTATCTTATCGGGGGCTGGGATGCCCGCAGTCAGGGCCTGGGCGGCTGGAATCTGAGTGTGCACCATGCCCATGATCCCGGGGGCCGTATTCTCTATCCAGGTAGCGGAGGGCGTCAAAAGGTCAACCAGGTCAGTAGCATCATCAATACCGTAGCCGGCGGCGGTGAGGCTCTGGGCGATGGTGGTCCGGCAACTCAAGCTCAACTGGTCAATCCTTCCGGTCTGGCAATAGCTCCGGATGGCACCATGTATATTGCGGACAGAAACCAGCACCGCATCAGAAAGGTCGACCCTGATGGCACGATTTCCACCTTTGCGACAGGACTCAATAGCCCCGAAGATGTTACCCTGGCCCCGGACGGCAGCCTCTACATTGCCGACACCTGGAGTCACCGAATTCTGTGGGTCAGCCCGGATGGGCTGAGTATTACCATTGTGGCCGGCAGCGGCGTCAAGGGCTTTTGTGGGGACGGCGGCCCGGCTGAAGATGCCTGTCTTTTTGCTCCTGCAGGGATTGCCGTCGGTCCGGACGGCAGTTTGTATATTGCTGACAAGGAAAATAATCGCATCCGTAAGGTCGGCCCCAACGGGATAATTACAACGATTGTGGGAACCGGGACCAAAGGTTATAGCGGTGACGGAGGTCTGGCTACCGAGGCCCAGTTGAATTGGCCCTCTGGCGTTGCCATTGGCACCGACGGCACCCTCTTTGTAAGTGATCACGGCAACAAGGCCGTCCGGCGCATTGGAGTGACCGGCATCATAACGACCCCGGCGACTTACGACACAGGATACTTCCAGGATATCGATATTTCCGACGAAGGCAACCTTTATGTGGCCGCCAATGGGCTTGCCATTAGGGTTGAACCGGACGGCACGGTGCATCCCATAGCCGGGGAAAACTGCTGCGGATTCAGCGGTGACGGCGGCCCGGCCTTATTCTCGTCATTATCTACCTGGTGCAACGGTATCGCCGTGGGTCCGGATGGGTACATTTATCTGGCAGATACTGCTAATCACCGGGTTCGGGCTATTTCACCGCCTTAGCCTACCTTTGGAGATGGCGATATCGCTATTCCTTCGGAGGACGGCAGCGTTCTCTACCAGTTCAGTCCTGAAGGCCCTCATCTGGCAACAGGAAACGCCCTCAACGGTGCGCAACTGTATACGTTTAAGTATGATGCAGATGGTCATCTGATAGAAATCAAAGACGCTTATAACAATGTTACTACCATTGAACGCGATGCTGTGGGCAACCCTACCGCGATTGTAGCCCCCTTTGGCCAGCGCACAGTGTTGACTCTGCAAAACGGTTATCTGGAGTCCATTACTGATCCTGCCGGCCAATCCCACAACTTTACTTATGATGGCGGTGGTCTCATGCAAAGCATGATCGATCCCAGGGGTAATTCCTGGTTGTTTGAGTGGGACAGCAACGGCCGACTGATCAAAGACAGTGATCCGGATCAGGGTTTTACAGGGTTGACCAGGACAGAGGGGAAAAACAGCTTTACCGTGACCACCACCACTGCTGCTGAAAACAGGATAACCAGTTACATGTCTACAGCGCTGGCCGGTGGAGAAATCCACAAGACCATCTCGCTTCCCAATGGGCGCATAAACCAGGTGTCGCTGGGAGCGGACTTCAGTGTCCAGACCACCTTTGCAGACGGCACCAAGGTTTACGAAACCAAAGCCGGTGATCCACGATTTTCCATGCTTGCGCCCATTACGGCTTCACTGGCCATTGATACACCGGCAGGGCTTGCTTACCGGCTGACCAGGGAAAGAACCACCACATTCACAGATCCCGCCGATTCGTTTACCATGGAAACGCTGGCCGAAACTGTAACCGTAAACGGCCGCACCCAGACCTCGTCCTATGCGGCGGACACCCAGACCTGGACAGAGTTGTCGCCACAAGGTAGGCAAATTGTCACCACTGTCGACAACCTTTGCCGCGTAGCGGAGATTCAAGTCCCCGGTCTGCAATTCTATTCGTTTTCCTATGACTCCCGTGGCCGGATCGCACAGACGGGCCAGGGAACGCGGTTGAGCAATTATGGCTATGATACAGAAACTGGCTACCTTGAGGTGATGACAAACCCACTAAATGAAACCATCACCTTTGCTCGGGACAGTATTGGCCGTACCACCACCCTGACCCTGCCCGACAACACTGCCTGGGGGTTTGAATGGGATAAGAACTCCACCCTGATCGTATTGACGGAGCCGGGAGGTTTGTCGCACACATTCACCTGTACCAAGGCTAATCAGTTGGAAAGCTACGAAAGCCCCCTCGGTGCCACCGAAACCTTTTATTACGATAAGGACAGGCGGTTGGTGAAAAGGCAGTATCCCTCCGGCGACGCGCTGCAGTGGCTTTACAATACCTATGACCAACTGGCTACTTTCAAAACACCGGAGGGTGATCACAGCTTCACCTACGATGCCACAACCGGCCTGCGCAGTCAGGCCGTTTCCAGAGACGGCCAGCAGATAGATTACAGCTACGACGGAAACCTGCTAACATCAGCTGCCTGGAGCGGTATGGTGAACGGTAGTGTTGCCTATAGTTATAACAATGATCTGCTTATTTCTCAGCTCCAGTATGGCGGTCAATCTCTTGCGGTTAATTATGACCAAGACGGCCTGCTCACCGGTGTGGGAACTACCACTCTGGGCCGCGACACCGGTAATGGGCTTCTCACCAATGTCAGCCATGGCGACTTCCATATTAATTACACCCGTAACGCATACGGTGAAATAAAAACCGCAACCGCTCTGCAAAACACCACCACTCTTTATGATGTCAATTACAGTTATAACGACCTGGGACGTATCACCCAAAAAGCGGAAACCATCGGTGGCACAACTATCACCTGGGGCTACGAGTATAATAGCGTCG
>QNAF01000334.1 GCA_003641405.1 Candidatus Zixiibacteriota bacterium
AGCAAGGGGACCACCTGCTGCCAGAGGAAGATCTGCGCTCTGGGGAAATGCAAGGCAAGAATGGCGGACTCGGCAAAGATGTCATGAGGGAACAGGCGAGTTCGATAACGTGAGTCCCGCAGGTTCTGCAAGTGCTCAGTGGCATTTCCCAGGCGCATGGAATCGTCCCCACTAACAAAGACACCATAGGCATAATCCAGGTCGATTCCAGACTCTCTCATGCTGAGCGCGATGATAGAATCAAGCACCGTGGAATCGACGCGTTCTTCGAGGGGTTCCGCAGTGCCGGAAACCAAATCCTGCACAATCGACTTCACGAGCATCTGTCGACCACTATCAGCCATTGTCCCCGGAACAAACCCGGATTGACTGCCATCAGTAACTTCCACTGCGATTGATACGGAATCGGTCGCGAGCTTCCAGACGAAGTTGCCTTCAGAGTAGAGCGCCTGGTCGATATCCACGCTGTATTCACCGTCGGTGAGAAATGTGTCCACCAGCGTAGTCTGGGTTCCAATAACTGCATCGTACACCTGGAGTTTCACATGTTGCGGTGACGCCACACAGTAAGCTACCTGTCCATCTTCCACTCGCAAAGGCATGGAAGGAGCACAGGAATCCGCGGTCAGCATGAGTGTCCGCATACCTGCGCTGTCGTTTGCGTAGGAAGTTCCAAGATGCACTGTCACCAGGGCTGCGTCGCTGTCAGAGAGATCAAGGCTGTCGTCGGCAAATGCCAACGAGACCATTTCTCGAGTTGTCATCCGTTGCGAGACTTTCCCCAGGGCTGCCATCACGTTTCCATGAAATGCCTGCTCCTTGATATCAAGCGCATTGCCCAGAAACTTGACCTGCAACATTGTCAGTCCTGACAGCGCAACAACCATAAGCGTTACGATTGCTCCGACTGCTTTTCTCGAGAGTACCATGGTTACAATATAGGCCCTTCTGAATCAGGCAAAACACAATTTAACAAATCTTAACAAGCGGTAACACTGATTAACTAATCCCTTTACGGGAGACCCCGTATCTTAGAACCAGTAAGAACAAACTGCGATTCAGCAAAATGAAAGGTGTTTCAGCTATGTTCACTCCATTTAAGATCAAGTCAGCGGTTCTGGTCGCTGCCGTTCTCCTGGTCGGCCTGGCGGCATTGTCTGCGCAGGCACAAGTTATGACCAAGACTTTCAAGTGCTCCGGTGGTGACGTTTTCATGCTGCCGGGACTGGGGGCTTTGATCATGGAAGACACAACCGGTATCAAGGTAGTAGATGCTCTGGCCAAAGAGTCTCTGCCGGAAGAATACAAGGAGACGGATTTGCTTGCGGGCGATGTGCTTCTCATGCTGGATGGCAAAGAGATCAATTCGGTCGCTCACTTGAAGGAACTGCTTGATACGTACGAAGTCGGCCAGGAAATGACTTTCGGCCTTGAGCGGAACGGTTCAACGCGTTTATCCACCTACATCAAAGCTGATGAAAACGAAGGTGCTCAAATGCAGATGGTGACGATGAAAGTGGGTGATGGAGAGGAAGAGGGAACTACTGTCGCTTCTTCTCCGGGAATGACCCAAATAACGCTGGACGGCGCAGCCGGTCCCGTCATACCTATAATGGAGGCCGGTATTATCCTCGTCGGTGATGATGTGAACATGTCCGTTGCAACCCTGCTGCCGGCCGGAATCGGCAGCCTGGAGGGAGCAACACCCGCCGAAGGGGACGCCATTATTCTGTTTCAGGGGGAAGCGGTCGAATCGGGCGAACATCTGAAGAGCCTTTACGATGATGCCGAAGTCGGTACGACCATCACCTTTTCTTTTGTCCACGACGGGGAGAAGCAGGAAGCCTCCTTCACGAAACAGGAACCCCAGGGCACAATCATGATGAAGAGATAGATGATAGTGGTACATTTACGCTACACCGCAAAACTCTTACTGACATGTTCCTTGCTGTTGCTGTTTACAATCAGCGGCCTCGGACAGACCTACAATCCGTTCAATCAGAGAGATGACCAGTACCGTCTCCTGGGTCTAAAACGAGCCAAACAAGCGTACGAAGTGGCACAATCCGAATGGGAACGGCAACAGACACTGTTTCAACAGGAACACATAACTCAACGCGAGTTGGACGCCGCTCGCAATATCTTCACGGACGCAGAAGTCAACTACCAACAATCCCTCTTGGCTGTGCTGTTCGAAGAACAGTACATAACTATCACTGAGGCAGTAAAATACCAGGATCCAGATGGATCAAGGCGGGTTCGCCTGACGATTGCGAATACATCCGGAGGAACAGCCGAATTTCGGAAACTGCTCAACGTCGATGACCAACTCTTTCGCTCATTGCAACCTGACGTAATCAGTAACGTCTACGTGTCAATCCTCAACGAAGACAACGCCATTATCAGTCAACCGTACGAAGCCAAGATAGATGATCTTCGACACGGGGAACCACGCCAAATCGACTTCTCGCTTCTCCAGGACCTGGACGAGGTCACCGTATTCATGGTATTTGCCAACGGCGCCCAACGTCAGATGAAGATCTTCCTGCAGAAAGACGCCAGTGCGAACCGCGTGTTGGTGCAATCCGAGCAGTTCTCCCAGGAAGTTGAATTGGGAGAGTCCGCCTCATTTGACCTTACACTCGAACTTTACAGTGGCATCAGCAACACCTTCTCTCTTGAAGTTGTGAACTTGCCACAGAGCATCGATCGATTTTTCAAGGCTCCCATTGGTGATGCGCGACTCAGCCAGTTGAAGTTCACAGAAAGCAGCCGTACAAAACACGCAACACTTGAAGTATCTCTTCCTGATCGACCAACCGGCGATGTAATCATGGATCAGGCAATCCCATTCTTTGCACTGGTCCTGCCACGCGACAAAAAGGAGCAACTCGGTAGTGTGACCGATCGGAACTGGACCGAAGATGAGTTGCGCGACCTGGATGTGGGATTTGTCCGCCTTGAGATACTGCCGCGCGGCAAAGGTAAGATACTTGTAAGATCACCACAGCTCTATCATTCGATCCAACCGGGTGGGACGGTCGATATGAGCGTAGATATCCTTAACGAAGGAAGCAACCGGCTTGATAATATCGAAGTTCGGGCAGATATACCACTCAACTGGGACAAGACGATCTTACCATTGTCTATAGCCACTCTCGGGATCAATGAAGAAACTCGTGTCTCCCTGGCTTTCACACCGCCTGAGGATATCACGCCCGGAAAGTACGAAGTGAGACTTCGCACAAGCGCAACATCGAACAGTCAGCCCATCACCGGTCTGGATAAGACTGTGACGATTGAGGTGCGTGCGGAGACAAACGTGTTTGTAACAATTGTGATCATCCTTCTGGTCATAGGGCTGGTTGGCGGTATCGTTGTTTTTGGTATTCGCTTGTCGCGAAGATAGTCCTGAAATCATTGGAGGCCAACTGTGAATTTGCTTTCTGAAACCACTCAACCTCGTCTCGAAGCCGTGGGCCTGACAAAGCGCTACGAAGATGGTGTGCTG
>QNAF01000335.1 GCA_003641405.1 Candidatus Zixiibacteriota bacterium
AGAGCCGGAGCCGCCAATCAGACGGCGAGGTCGTGGCCGCATATGATGTTGTTGTGGATCGGTCCGCCGAGTACCTCCCGTACTCTGATCCGTTTTTAGATGTACGCTCGCCTGACCAACGGGTGATGAAGGAAGCGCAGATAGATAACCAGATTAAAGACAGGCAAACCATGCAGCGTGGTGGCGCAAAGACAATCGGCTGGACGTTGGTTGCTGGCCTTGGTGATCCAATCAATCTACCGTTAATGCTTATTCCTGGTGGTGCGGCTGTAAAAGCTGGCGTTGGTGCTGGCAAGGTTGCTGCTGTAACCGCAGCGGGTGGTGTTGCTGAAGCCGTAACAAGTGAAACCATACTACATGCTACCCAACCAACAAGGACGTGGCAGGAGTCAATGTACGCTGTTGGTGGAACAGCCATACTCGGTGGCGCATTAGGCGGCTTGGCAGGTGCTGGAACTAAACGCACACTCAAAGCATTGGATGATGCTGAAAAAGAGATAAAGGACATTCTGGATAATGGTGGTCCAATCGACATAGATCAGGTTGGCACAGCGGGTGCGCAGCGTGTAATGGGTACACTGGAAGAAGAAGGCACTGAGTTTATTGGGCCAGCTATATCGCCACTTACACGCCTGCTCAAATCTTCATCGACATCAGCACGCGCAACCACCAACAGATTATTGCGGCACAACTTCACGCTGGGTAAAAACAGATCAGTTGATGTGGACGGCAATACACAATACAAAGAAAACAGCATACCCGTTGAGGTTGAGGTAACACGCACCCAACAAAGTTTAGGCGGCAAGTACCTGAGAACCATAGCCGACAATCACAAGGCCATGAAAAAGACGGGTGTGCGCATGAACAAAGCCAAGTTTATGAAAGAGGTTGGCAGGTCAATGAGGCGCGGGGATGCCCATGAAATACCTGAGATAGCAGCAACCGCACGCCAGATAAGAACGGATGTCATTAACCCGATAACAAAAGCGTATCAGGAGTTGGGAGACTTGCCCGATGACCTGACCGCTAAGTATGCAGCCTCATATCTTCCGCGCGTGTATGACATTAACGCCATCAGAAACAACCAGGACAGGTGGCTTGAGATGCTGACCGTGCATTTCACCGGGAAGAATACGTCAGCACTGGAAGCGCGCGCATTGGCTACAGACATCACTGACAAGATACTTGCCTCGCCTACAGGCCGTATGCCGGTTGACGTTGTTGGAGGGGCTGGACCTCTAAAAGAGCGTGTATTGAATATCCGCGATGAGGTATTGGATGAGGCTGGATTCCTTGAGGACAACATTGATGAAGTGATGCAGGTGTATTTACGCAGCACAGTACCTGAGATGCACCTAAAACGTGAGTTTGGCGATCATGAGTTGGTTGGTGAGATTGGAGCAATCAAGGATGAGTACGACATCCTGATTGATGCTGCAAAAAACAACAAGCAACGTCTGAAATTACGCAAGCAGATGGATAATGATATACGCGATATATCAGCCATGCGTGACATTATGCTGGGTAGATACCTACCACCTCGTGACGTTGGAAAACGTCTAGCTAACATGGGCAGGATGGCGCGCTCTCTTAGCTTTATGGCTAACCTTGGCATGATGACTATATCTGCCATACCTGATATTGCACGTCCGATCATGCAGCACGGTGCTGTAGCGTGGGCGAAGGCTCTGCCACGGTCAATGCTTTACTGGGGCAAGCAGACAAAGCTGGCACGCAACCAACTGGAAGAGATAGGCATAGGCGTTGACAGTCTGTTAAACAGCAGAACCTATGCAATTGCAGACATTGATGACGCAAACGCTGCAATGAAGGCGACAACCAGCAGGTTTGCCAAACATTCAGGCATGAACCTGTGGAATGCAACCATGAAAAAGGTGGCGGCATTTACAGCACAAAACAGATTCATTGATGATTCACGCAACTATACAAAACTGTCAGCACGCAGAAAAGAAAGGTTAGCCAAGTCTGGCATTAATGAACGCATGGCAAAATCCATTGCCGAGCAAGCAGACAAGCATGGCGAGAAACTAGGCCCATCGTGGCACGCCAATACAAATGAGTGGACTGACAGAGAGGCGGCAGGATTATTTGAGCGTGTGCTGCTGAAGGACGTTGACAGCACAATCATCACGCCCGGTGTGGGTGATAAGCCGCTATTCATGTCATCAGAAGCTGGCAAGACGTTATTGCAGTTTAAGACATTCTTTTTGTCAGCACATAACCAGGCATTGATACCGATGATTCAGCAGATGGCGCGCGGTGATGCCGCAGCGTTTGAAGGTTTGATGGTGGGGTTATCATTGGGCATGATGTCGGAATGGACGAGACTGCAATTATCTGGACGAGGCGATGAACTGGAAGGATACGCCATGCAGGATTGGGCGCGCGCAGGGCTTGACCGTTCTGGTGTTGCCACTGTGCCGATGGAGCTTATCAACATGACAGACAGACTGCTTGATGGGAGCATGTCTCAACAGATGGGACTGATGCAGGGTTCACGATACTTCTACCGCAACTGGGCAGGAACACTAATGGGGCCAGCAGCGGGATACGTTGGTGATGCGGCCAAGCTATCACAGAATTTAATCAATAGTGACGGAGTAACCGAGCGTGATATACACTCTCTAAGGCGACTGATGCCGTATCAGAATATGTTTTATCTACGTATGGGCATTAACGAAATAGAAAAGAACGTAACCAAGGCAACAGGCGCAAAACCTCGCAAGCGCAGACGAAGTAAAACGTCAGGGAGTTATATCAAATGACAATCAACGCAGCAATCCCCAGAATCAGTTATCTCGCAGACGGTGTGCTGACAGACTTCACCTTTGCCTACGCACTGATTGAGCCTATGGACTTGATAGTCACCGTCAATGATGTCCTGCAGGTTGAGTTTACCGACTACACGATACCGCCTGGATATGAGGACGGTGGTGACGTGGTGTTTATCGAGCCACCCGCTTCTGGATCTGTTGTTACGCTGACAAGACGCACCAGCATTACACAGCAGGTTGACTACACGACCACGGCTTTCCCGTCACAAACCCATGAGGGGCAGCTTGATAAAATCATCATGATACTGCAGGAGTTGCTGTACGGCAGAATCAGTGGCGATATCACCTTTGACTTGTCAGCGGAGCAGTTACAGTACGTGGTCAACATCATTAACTCAGGCGGCACAGACGCGCAGATACCATCATGGGTTGACGCTACCCTTGCTGGTGTATTCATTGGCGAGATAACGGACGCTGCACCTGCTGACGGTGCTGCAAGTGCCAAGCCTGACGGGTACATGTATGTCGAGGTGGTAATCTGATGGCTGGAGCAAAACTCGCAGTAGCAACCAAGGGTAAAACACAGGACGCTACCAAGTTTAAGGTGGTGGTGGCCGGCAAGGTAAAGCCTGTTGTGAGAGCGTTGACGGTTAAAGATGGAGTCGCCAGACAGTTCTGGCCTAAGACTGCACCATGACAGTCGCTGACAAAATAC
>QNAF01000336.1 GCA_003641405.1 Candidatus Zixiibacteriota bacterium
CCCTTTTTGTAGGGAATCTTGTAGCCAAGGTTTTCTTCGTCATCAGCAGCCTCCCAGGGTGCTTCCGCAGAGTCCAGGAAGTAAAACGCGCTGTCCGGCCCCTGATGATAATTGACTTTGTCGAAAAGATAGAATTCGAACTCCGGTCCGAGAATGGCCTTTGCGCCTGGTAACCTCTCGGCCAGCAGACGTTCAGATGCAGCGGCAACGCGTCGTGGTGATCGGCTGTACTCGGAGATCCCGTCGTTTACTTCCATAATGTTGCCGATCAGTGACAGTGTCGGTCGTTCATAGAAGGGGTCCATGAATGCCGAGGACGGGTCCGGCAGCATGATCATGTCACCGTGCTCGATTTTCGAAAATCCCGGCAGTGATGAGCCGTCTACACCAACCCCCGTCCGAAAAAGCTCCTCGTTCAGCGCTGAGACCGAAATCGTGATGTGGTGCCAGGCACCGAGAAGATCGATCAGCTTGATGTCAACGAACTCAACCTTGTTTTTCTCAACAATCTGCTTCAATTCACTCAGATTCATATCTTTCTCACTTTCGTAATTCCTGACCGGGACGCTGAATATATCGGCTGTACTAAGTTCGTCAAGACCAGTCACAACAGAAAAAAAACTTTCGGTAATCTGCTGCATTCTCTTCATTAAGTCAATCTGAAAGGAATCTAAAGGAGCCAACATGAAGTTTTCTGTCCCCGTTCTCGTTGCCCTGCTGCTGGCACCGGTCATCCATGCTGTCGAACCGGGTTTCGATCAGGCAGAATTGTTTGATTCAGCCCTGGCCCAGGTAGGATTGACTGTCGATGATGTCCATTTCGACCAGGCCGAGATGGCCACCTGGGGTGGCGACAGGTGGCGTCTGAGCCATTTCACCATGTTTCACCATCATCCGTTCAAGCTTCCCAAATACGGTCAGCTGAACCTGGAATCATTCTCCGCCAATGCCTTTGATATCACGGCACTGGTTGCAAAAGCCGGACGTTTTCTGGATTACCCTATCCGGCGCGGACTGATTGGTGATCCTCTTGAGCCATACCTGGTTTTCCCGGACACTGTCGTTAAACCGTCAATCACACGAAGCAAGAACATCCTGCCGGGGGAAAAGTACACATTGTTGAAAAACGGAATTGACCTGATTTACGCTCTCGTCAATGACGACGACGCCCTGTTCAGCCAGGGCATTCGACACGCCAACAAGGAGAAGTACCGACAGAGGTTGTTTGACTACTTTGTTGGAGAGGACGAACAGTATCATGACCTTGTGTATGAAATGATCGAGAAGATCGATTTCAACAGGATGTATGCCGGAGCGCAGGATATTGCCGAAGCCGTTAAACGGCTCGCAGACTCGGCAGAGAGCCATGTCTTCCCTTCCGCGAAAATGGAATTCAAAACGCGAAAGGGTCTGATCGTTATCGGCTCAACCGGTGACGACGTCTTTGAATACTACAACCCGCCGCTGCTGATTGTGGATGGTGGCGGCAACGACACTTACCTCTTCTCCGGTTTTCCGAACGACTACCCTCTTGCTGTCATCGTTGATCTGGCCGGAGACGACCGCTACATCTCCACCGATACCACCAAGCCCGGTATCGGCGGGGCCGTAATCGGGATGTCAGTCCTTGTTGATCGTGAAGGAAACGACTACTACGAAACTGTCAACCTGGCCCAGGGAGCGGGCCTGTTCGGTGTTGGTATCCTTCAGGACGCCAGTGGCGACGATATTTACGTCAGCATGAACTCTTCTCAGGGCGCGGGGCAGTTCGGTATTGGTATCCTGACCGACAATGCCGGCAATGATTCGCTGTATTGCCAGTCAACCTCTCAAGGGTTTGGCTATTCGCGAGGCTGTGGCTTGCTTGTGGATTACGAAGGTAACGATCACTATGTGGCCGAAGATGAAAACATCATCAACCCTTCGTCGCAATCCAAGGAGCACAACTCGTCCCTGGCCCAGGGTGTGGGATTTGGAAAACGGGCTGATTACCTTGACGGTCATAGCTGGGCAGGAGGGGTTGGCATTCTCTGTGATTTACAGGGGAACGATACCTACTCGGCGGGCTTGTTCGCACAGGGGTGTGCCTACTGGTTCTCGATTGGGATGCTTCTGGACGGCGACGGCGACGACCATTACAACGGCGTGTGGTATGTGCAGGGATCAGGGGCTCATTTCGGGGTTGGCTACCTGGATGATTTCAACGGCAACGACGTTTACACCGCCACACACAACATGGCAGTCGGGGCCGGACACGACTTCACCATAGGCTACTTCAACGAGCGCTCCGGAAATGATACGTATACTGTCCCCAATTTGTCTCTTGGAGGAGGCAACGCCAACGGAATCGGGATATTCCATGACCACTCTGGAGATGACACTTACAACACCAAGGGCGGTGTGACACTGGGCAGAGCGAACGCCGGAACAGCCGGCGTCAGGCAGTATCTCAATGTATTCGGCATATTCGTTGACGGCGGCGGCAACGATACTTACGGAGAACCGTATGCCGAAAACGGCGTACGATGGATTGGCCCGACATCACGTGAAGAAGACCCCAGTGATCACGAGGTCGCTGTTGGAATTGACAAATGATGAATCCTGATAACATTATTGCGAATGAACACAATAAAATAGTTGATCGTACTAAACACTGCTCTATCATACGCGCTAATTAGGTAATTAACAGGGAGTAGCGCAGTTGAACTACATTGAAGGTATCATCAAGAACACCGAATTCTTCACCACCACCGAACTGGCCAAGAAACTCAAAATGAACGTGCAGGTTATCACACGCAAAGTGCAGGGCGGTGAAATCAGGGCGTACAAAATCGGCAAGGAATGGCGTATACCGGAACCGGCCGTATTTGAGTGGTTGGAAGCCAACGCCAACTCGAAGAAATCCATGTCCAGAAAAGAGAAAGTGGCCCCAGCTTTCTCAAAAACGGAGAGTGTGGAGAAACTGCCCACCCAGCATAGCAAGCGCAAGTATTTGCTCGAATACATTCTGGCTCAGTTTGAGCCCGGCAGAGCTTACTCGGAAGATGAGATAGACCGGATCATCAAACGCCACCACGACGACGCCACTACTGTTCGGCGTGAGTTCATTTCAGAAAACATGATGAACCTGGTCAACAGCAAGTACCACCGCCGTACCGGGTATCGTTTTTCGGAGTAAGACGACAACCGTTACAGGGTAGAGAAAGGTTCTCCCAAAAGTACTCATTCCGGCGTTTCACGGCGCGTTCTGGCAGGTCAGGTTCCGCGGTCGCCTGAGGCTGCCCGGGTTCAAGTGCTGGACGATTGTCAAACTGGCCATATCCACGGTGAACAGGAAATGGTACCCATTCGCTACTAACCAACGGCCGTCCGGTGTGAAACACACCTCCCCGAGAGGGACGCCATACTCGTCATATGGCGGTTCAAGAATGCCGGCAGTGCCTATCTCCTTGCAGATTTCGTTTTTCTCGAC